>NZ_JBQOUX010000179.1:0-9384 GCF_052216785.1 Streptomyces sp. JW3
GCCGAAGGCCGCGGCGACCCTGCGGCGGATGCCCAACCCCCGGCTGACCGGGCTGGGCGGCGGGCTGTTCTGCGCCGCGGTGATGCTCGCCTTCGGGTTCCTCGACCAGTTGCTGTTCGGCGCCTCGCCGACGGTGTACGGCGTGCTGTTCCTGCCCGCCTGTGTGCTGACCGCGGTCTGGGTGCGCCGGGGCGATCTGCTGACCGCGCCGATCGTGGTGCCGATCGCCTTCGCGGTGGGGCTGACCACCGTGGCGGACGGCGGCGACGGCTTCACCGGCGCGCTCGGCGGGTTCGTGACCGCGCTGGCAACGGAGGCCGGGTGGCTGTACGGCGGGACCCTGATCGCCGGTTCGATCGTGATCGCGCGCCGGATCCGGCTGGTGCGGCGCCGGGTCGCCGCCCGCGGCGGCCGCGCACCGGCCTGACCGCCCCCGCCCCGCGCGGCTCAGCCGGCGGCCGGTTGTGGCTGTCCCTCCGCCGCCCGCATCGCCGCCCCCACGATCCCCGCGTTGTTCTGCAACTGGGCCGGCACGATCTCCGCGCGGACGCCGTCTAGGTACGGCAGGAACTTGTGCGCCTTGCGGCTGACCCCGCCGCCGATGATGAACAGCTCGGGGGAGAACAGCATCTCGACGTGCGCGAGGTAGGCGCGTACCCGGTGGCCCCAGTGCTCCCAGCTCATGTCGTGGTCGTCCTTGACCTTGCTGGAGGCGCGCTTCTCGGCCTCGTGGCCGTCCAGCTCCAGGTGGCCCAGCTCGGTGTTGGGGACCAGGACGCCGTCGGCGAAGACGGCGCTGCCGATGCCGGTGCCGAAGGTGAGCAGCACGACCGTGCCCTTGCGGCCGCGCCCCGCGCCGAAGTGCATCTCGGCGACGCCGGCCGCGTCCGCGTCGTTGACGACGGTCACCGGGAGGCCGCCCAGACGGTCGCTGAAGAGGGCGCGGGCGTCGGTGTCGACCCAGCTCTTGTCGACGTTGGCCGCCGTGCGCACGGTGGCGCCGCCGGTGACCACGCCCGGGAAGGTCAGGCCGACCGGACCGGTCCAGCCGAAGTGCTCGACGACCTCGCGCACGCCGTCGGCCACCCCGTCCGGCGTCGCCGGGTGCGGGGTGAGCACCTTGCAGCGCTCCTGGGCCAGGTCGCCCCTGTCGAGATCCACAGGGGCACCCTTGATGCCGGATCCGCCGATGTCCACGCCGAAGATCTGCATGGCACCACGTTACGGCCTGCGACTGACAGTCACTCCCCCGAGGTACCCAAGGCGGACGCACCCGCGCCGCCGCGCTCCGCGACCAGCGCCGCCGCCTCCTCGCGCAGGTCCCGGCGCAGCTCCTTGGGGAGCGAGAAGGTGATGGACTCCTCGGCCGCCTTGACGATCTCCACGTCCCCGTAGCCCCGCGCGGAGAGGTACTCCAGGACCTGCTCGACCAGGATCTCCGGCACCGAGGCGCCGGAGGTGACACCGACCGTGGTGACGCCGTCCAGCCAGGTCTCGTCGATCTCGTCGGCGAAGTCCACCAGGTACGCGTCGCGGGCGCCGGCCTGCTTGGCGACCTCGACCAGCCGCTTGGAGTTGGAGGAGTTGCGGGAGCCGACCACGATGACCAGCTCGGCCTCGGCGCCCATCTGCTTCACGGCGAGCTGGCGGTTCTGCGTGGCGTAGCAGATGTCGTCGCTGGGCGGCGAGATGAGCTGCGGGAACTTCTCCTTCAGCGCGTCGACGGTCTCCATGGTCTCGTCGACCGAGAGGGTGGTCTGCGAGAGCCAGACGATCTTGGACGGGTCGCGCACCTCGACCTTGGCGACATCCTCCGGGCCGTCCACCAGCTGGATGTGCTCGGGGGCCTCGCCGGAGGTGCCGATGACCTCCTCGTGCCCCTCGTGGCCGATCAGCAGGATGTCGTAGTCGTCGTTGGCGAACCGGACCGCTTCCTTGTGCACCTTGGTGACCAGCGGGCAGGTCGCGTCGATGGTGGCGAGCCGGCCGCGCTCGGCCTCCTCGTGGACGACGGGGGCGACGCCGTGCGCGGAGAACATCACGATGTTCCCCTCGGGTACCTCCTCGGTCCGCTCGACGAAGATCGCGCCCTTCTTCTCCAGGGTCTGCACGACGTACTTGTTGTGCACGATCTCGTGCCGGACGTAGACGGGGGCGCCGTACTGTTCCAGCGCTTTCTCGACGGCGATCACGGCGCGGTCCACACCCGCGCAGTAGCCACGGGGGGCGGCGAGCAGGACACGGCGGCCAGACGAAGCAGTCATGCCGTCCATCGTACGGGCGCGTTCGGCGGGTCGGAGATCGCGTGGGGGGCGCGTTGGCGGAGAGACTGGCCGCAGGCTGTACGGGTACTGGCGGAGGCGCGATGTCCGAGACCGGCACAGGGGCCCAGCGGGCCGAGGAACACGACGCGCTGCGGCGCACACTGGGCTTTCGGGACCTGGTGGTCTACGGGCTGCTGTTCATCGCGCCGATGGCGCCGGTCGGCGTCTTCGGCACGCTGGACGCCAAGTCGCACGGCGCGGTGGCGCTGGTGTACCTGGTCGCGACGGTGGCGATGGCGTTCACGGCGTTCAGCTACGCGCAGATGGTGCGGGTGGTCCCGCAGGCGGGGTCGGTGTTCGCGTACGCGCGCGCGGGCCTCGGCAAGGGCGCCGGGTTCATCGCCGGGTGGATGGCGATGCTGGACTACGTCCTCATCCCGGCGGTCGCCTACCTCTTCTCCGGCATCGCGATGAACGAGCTGGTGCCGGACGTGTCGCGCTGGGTGTGGACGGCGCTGGCCGTGGTCGTCACCACGCTGCTGAACCTGTGGGGGGTGCGGGCGGCGGCCCGGGTGGGGTTCGCGGTGCTGGCGCTGGAGATCGTGGTGCTGGCCGTGTTCGTGGTGGCGGCGATCGTGGTGCTGGTGCGGGACGGGGCGGAGCGGGGGTGGCTGTCGCCGCTGAGCGGGGACGGCACGCAGGGCGCGTTCGCGCTGTCGGCGGTGGTCGGCGCGGTGTCGGTGGCGGTGCTGTCGTATCTCGGCTTCGACGCGATCGCGACGTTCGCCGAGGAGGTGACCGGCGGGTCGGCGAAGGTGGCCCGCGCGCTGCTGTTCTGCCTGGCGCTGGCCGGGGTGCTGTTCGTGGCGCAGACGTATCTGGCGGGGCTGCTGGCGCCGATGTCGTCGGCGGAACTGGCGGCCGAGCCGGGCGGGCAGGGGTCGGCGTTCTACGACACGGTGAACTCCGCGGCCGGGACCTGGCTGCACGATCTGGTGGCGGTGAGCAAGGCGATCGGCGCGGCGTTCGCGGCGCTGGCCGGGCAGGCGGCGGCCGGGCGGCTGCTGTTCGCGATGGGCCGGGACCGGCGGCTGCCGGGAGTACTGGCGCGGACGTACTCCGGGGTGCCGCGGGTGGCGCTGCTGGTGGCGGCGGTGATCACGCTGGTCGCGGCGGTCTGGGCGGCCCGGCGGGACGACGGGCTCGACCATCTGACGACGGTGGTGAATCTGGGCGCGTTGTCCGCGTTCACGTTGTTGCACGCGAGCGTGGTGGGGTGGTTCGTGGTGCGGCGGGCGGGGGGCGCGGTGAGCTGGTGGCGGCATCTTCTGGTTCCCGTCGTCGGGGCGGCGATCACGGTGGCGGTGATCGTGGAGGCGTCGGGGACGGCGCAGGTGGTGGGGTTGGTGTGGCTGGTGGTGGGGGTGGTGGTGCTGGTGACGCAGCGGAGGCGGCCATCGCCGTAAGGGGGTTGTGGTCGGCGGGTGCGGGTAGTTCGTGGTTGATCGCGCCCCGCGGCGGAGCCGCACATGCCACGGCCCCGCGCCCCTTCAGGGCGCTTCTCGTCCCCGGCGCTGTCAGTGGGGGCCGTTACGCTCACCGCATGGCTTTGCACACGAGTCCGGAGTCGCCGCTGCCCGTGGGTGAGGTGTCGCGGCTGATCGGGAGCTGGATCGACCGGCTGGGGGCGATCTGGGTGGAGGGGCAGATCACCCAGCTGTCGCGGCGGCCCGGCGCGGGCGTGGTGTTCCTGACCCTGCGCGACCCCTCGCACGACATCTCGGTGAGCGTCACCTGCTACCGGCAGGTCTTCGACGCGGTCGCCGACGTGATCGGCGAGGGCGCCCGCGTGGTGGTCCGCGCCAAACCGGAGTGGTACGCGCCGCGCGGGCAGCTGTCGCTGCGGGCCGCCGAGATCAAGCCGGTGGGAGTGGGCGAGCTGCTGGCCCGCCTCGAGCAGCTGAAGAAGTCCCTCGCCCGCGAGGGGCTGTTCGCGCCGGAGCGCAAGAAGCCGCTGCCGTTTCTGCCGCAGCTCGTCGGGCTGGTGTGCGGCCGCGCCTCGGCCGCCGAGCGGGACGTGCTGGAGAACGCCCACCGCCGCTGGCCCGCCGTCCGCTTCGAGGTGCGCAACGTCGCGGTGCAGGGCGTGCACGCCGTGCCGCAGGTCGTCCAGGCGGTCAAGGAGCTGGACGCGCTGGACGAGGTGGACGTGATCGTCGTGGCACGCGGCGGCGGCAGCGTGGAGGACCTGCTGCCGTTCTCGGACGAGCAGCTGGTCCGGGTGGTCGCCGAGTGCCGTACGCCGGTGGTCTCCGCCATCGGGCACGAGCCGGACAATCCGCTCCTGGACCATGTGGCCGACCTGCGCGCCTCGACCCCGACCGACGCGGCGAAGAAGGTGGTGCCGGACGTCGGCGAGGAGTACGAGCGGGTACGGCTGCTGCGGGACCGGGCGCGGCGCTGTGTGGCGGCGTTCGTCGACCGTGAGGAGCGGGGGCTGGCGCACGCGCTGGCCCGCCCGGCGATACAGGACCCGCAGCGCATGATCGACGAGCGTGCCGAGCAGGTGACGGCCCTGCTGGAGCGGGGCCGCCGCACCCTGCGCCACCACCTGGACCGGGCCGACTCCGAGCTGACGCACACGCACGCGCGGGTGGTGGCCCTCTCCCCCGCCGCGACCCTGCGGCGGGGGTACGCGGTGTTGCAGCGGTCCGACGGCCAGGCGGTCCGCGATCCGGCCGAGGTGACGGCGGGCGAGACGCTGCGGGCCCGGGTCGCCGAGGGCGATCTCACGGTCCGGGTCGACGCATAGGGTGAACGGATGGGTGAACGGATGACCGGCGAGGTGGAGCAGACGGCGGCCCGGACCGAGGCGCTCGGCTACGAGCAGGCCCGGGACGAGCTGATCGAGGTCGTACGACGCCTTGAGGCGGGCGGTACGACGCTGGAGGAGTCCCTCGCCCTGTGGGAGCGGGGCGAGGAGCTGGCGAAGGTCTGCCGGCGCTGGCTGGACGGGGCCCGGGCCCGGCTGGACGCGGCCCTGGCCGAGGAGGCCGGGGGCGCGGACCCGGCGGCGGCCTCCTAGGAGCGGAGCGGACGAGCACGCTACTCGACCGTGAGCGAGGTGAAGGCGGGCCAGGTGCCGTCCGTCCGCTCGTTGCGCACGGCCAGGGAGAAGCCGCCGGCCCCGGCCGCCGGGTCGGTGGCCCGGGGCGGGCGCAGGGTGGCGCAGGGGTGGCCGTCGACCGTCGCCCGGACCTGCTGGGGACTCACCGAGATCTCCACCCGGTGCTCGGCGGCGGGCCGCAGTTCGCAGCTCCGGCCCGGCCGCCCGGCGTTCCGCCCGGCGTTCCGCCCGGAGTTCTTCGCGGCCAGCCGGGCGGCGCCGTGGCCCACCGAGAGCACCACGGGACGCGGGCTGCCGGAGCGGACCATGACGCTCGCGCCGGTGACCCCGCCGCGCAGTCCGGTCACCGTGGCGCGCAGCCGGTACGCCGTCCAGTCGGCGGTGGCGAGCGGCAGGTGGTCGGCCCAGACGTAGTGGTCGCGCGGGTGGGGACCGGCGCCGGTGAGGGCGCCGAGGCCGACGTCGCGGGCGCCGCCGAAGGACCAGTCACCGGGCCGGCGCAGCGGCCGGCGGACGTCGGCGGGCCGGCGGGGCGCCCAGCGGGCCAGTTCCTTCAGCAGGGTCTCGGCGCTTGTCTCCGGCGTGACCTCGAGGCGCTGCACGAACCCGGTCGCGGCGGCCCGGCGGCCGGGCGGCGCCGGGCGGCGTCCGCTGTTGGTCAGGGCGGCCGTGAACCGCTCGCGCAGCAGCGAGCGGAGTGTCGCGGTGCCGTCCGGGCCCAGGTTGGTGCGGTCCAGCACCTCGGAGAAGGGCATGGCGAACAGTTCCGGGCGGGGCAGCCCGTGGTCGGTGAGGGCGGTGATCGACCGGTCGAGGTCGGCGGCGACCCGGCGCCGGTACTCCGCCACGGTCTCCCGGCGGCCCGCGGCCGGCCGCCAGATCCGGTTGCTGAGGACCGAGGCCCGGCGGCCGGTGGCGTCCACCGGGGCCCGGACGTGGCTGTCGTCGGTGTGCGCCTGGAAGTCCCAGCGCCCGGAGCGGGCCATCCGCGCGGTCTCCGCCCAGGACAGGTAGTAGGGGCGGTGGGTGCCCACCTGGCCGGTGATGAGGTACGCCGCCGCCTTCGCGCCGTGCCGCTTCAGGATCGGGTCGGCGTGTGTCCACAGGCCGTGGGTGCCGTCGTCGAAGGTGAGGTAGACGGTGCGCGGGGCTGGGGTGCGGCCGGTGCGCAGGTATCCGGTGAACTCGGCGGTGGACAGGGTGCGGTAGCCGGCCTCGCGCAGGGCGCGCAGGTGGGCGTCGAAGCGCTCGGGGGACACGGCGTAGCGGCCCGTCGTCTCGGCGCCGATGTCGTGGTAGGCGAGGACCACCGGGGCGGCGGCCCGGCCCGGCGCCGGGGCCCCGGCCGCCTTGCCCTCGGCCGCCGGGGCCGGTACCTGCGGGGCGACGGCGCGGCCCAGGGCGTCGTACTGCCAGGCCGCCGCGAAGGGCAGGGCGACGACGGTGAGCGAGAGCAGGGCGAGGGTGCCGCGCAGGAGCAGGCGTTTTCCGCCGGGCCGGGCGGTCACAGCAGCCGCCCCCGGCTGATGACGAACAGGTAGACCAGGGCGAGCACGGCGCCCGTGGTGCCGACGGCGAGCGCGCGGGCCAGCGCGCGCAGCGGCGTTCTCGTGACCGGGCTCCTCGGCCAGGTGTTCATGCGGGGCTCCTCGACCAGACGTTGCGGCGCAGGGTGCACAGGGCGTACGGCAGCAGCCAGGCCAGTACGCAGCACGACAGCAGGCTCATCAGCGGGCGGCAGCGCCAGGCGCGGTCGGCGGGGTGGTCGAGCCGGTAGGCCAGGCCCCAGACGCAGCCCTTGAGGACGACGCCGCCCAGGTAGAGCAGGGTGAGCAGGCCGGCCAGGTGCAGCGGGGCCCACAGCAGGTGGCGGACGGCGAGGACGGGCGCGGCGAGCACCCACAGGACGTGTCCGTAGTAGAGCGCGGCGGCGGCCGGGCCCCGGCGCCACATGAAGCGGCCGGTGAAGAAGAGGTTGCGGACGAAGCTCTTCTTCCAGCGGATCTGCTGGCGCAGGAAGGCGGCGGGGCGGGACGGCACCCGGGTCCACACCCGGGCGGCGCGGGAGTAGCCGACCTCCCACTTCAGCTCGGGGTAGTCGTGGTCGCGGACGAACGGCGAGTCGGCGTGCCGCCGCTTCAGGGCGCGGCCCCGCCATTTCTGGCCCAGGACGTACCCGGTGAGCTGGCGGTCGGTGGCGAACCGGAAGGGGGCGCCGAGGAAGCGGTCCTCGGCCCAGGCGGGCAGGTAGTTCCAGATCGCCTCGCGGCGGAACGTGGCGAGCGGCCCGGAGACGCAGGCGACCGAGCCGAAGGCGGCCTCGGCGGCCTTGGTGATGCGGAACTGTCCCTCGTACCAGACGTCCTGGATCCGGGCGAGCAGGCCGGCGTCGGCGTTCAGGGCCCGGCAGTGGCCGCTGAGCGCGCCGAGTTCGGGGTGCCGGGTCATGGCGGTGACGCAGGCGGTGACGGCGTCCGGGGCGATGACGCAGTCGGAGTCGGTGAACAGCAGGATGTCGCCGTCGGCGCGTTCGCAGGCGCGCACCAGGGCGCCCTTCTTGCCGAGGTTGCGCTCCAGGCGGATCAGGGTGAGCGGCAGTTCGGCGGCGAGCCGCTCCAGGATGTCGCCGGTGCCGTCGGTGGAGGCGTCGTCGACCACGACGATCTGTACGTCGGGATGGCCGACGGCGGCCATGGAGCGCACGCAGGTCTCGATGTGCTCGCGTTCGTCGCGCACGGCGAGCAGGAAGCTCACCCGGGGCCGGGCCGGCAGCGGCGGGAAGGCGGCCAGGTCGCGGGGGCGGCGGCGCAGCGGGCGCAGGGCCGGGTCGTCGTAGCGGCTGTAGGCGAGGTGCAGCAGGCAGATGGTGCCGGCCAGGACGGTCAGGCCGTAGCACAGCGGGGGGTCGAAGCCGTGCGGCAGCCGGACCGCCCGGCGGGCCAGGAGCAGCAGCAGGGGCAGCAGCGCGACGAGGGTGAGCAGGCTGACGACGCCGCGGCGGACCTCGGCGTCCAGGGCGTCCAGCCGCCCGCCCAGGCGGCGGGCGGCGCGCCGGGCCGGGGAACGGGCCGGGCGGTCGGCCGGGGAACGGGCCGGGGCGCGGGTGCGGGTGCCGGGCAGCAGGGCGTTCACACGGTCATATAGGCGTACTCGGACGCCCCTCCGGCACCCCGACACGCGGCGCCCGGCGATCGGCGCGGCCCCCTTCACCCCGGCGGCGGTGTGAGGCGGATCACCCGATTCCGGTATTGGTTGAACCTTGAACTTCTTTGCCGTACGGTCGTCCCCGTCAACGGCTCCGCACTTCGAGGAAGATCACGCATGTCTCTCGTTCTTGACCCCGCCGCCCAGGACCTGCTGTTCCGCGAGGCCCGCACCGCGAACGCCTTCACCGACGAGCCGGTGACCGAGGAGCAGGTGCAGGCGATCTACGACCTGGTCAAGTACGGCCCGACCGCCTTCAACCAGTCCCCGCTGCGGGTCACCCTGGTGCGCTCCCCCGAGGCCCGCGAGCGGCTGGTGAAGCACATGTCCGAGGGCAACGCCGCCAAGACCGCCACCGCGCCGCTGGTCGCCATCCTGTCCGCGGACAACGAGTTCCACGAGGAACTGCCGCAGCTCTTCCCGCACTTCCCGCAGGCCAAGGACGCGTTCTTCGCCGAGCGCCCCGCCCGCGAGGGCTCCGCGGCGCTGAACGCCGCGCTCCAGGCCGGTTACTTCATCGTCGGCGTCCGCGCCGCGGGCCTGGCCGCCGGCCCGATGACCGGCTTCGACTTCGAGGGCGTCCGCAAGGAGTTCCTGGACGACGACCACACCCCGCTGATGATCGTCAACATCGGCCGGCCGGGCCCGGACGCCTGGTACCCGCGCTCGCCGCGGCTGGCCTACGACGAGGTCGTCACCACCGTCTGAGTCACCACTGTCCGAGTCACCACCGTCCGGGCAGGCACCTCCGGCTCGGGCCCCGCGGCACGCGGGGCCCGAGCCGCGGGC
>NZ_JBQOUX010000017.1:0-97388 GCF_052216785.1 Streptomyces sp. JW3
TCCGCCGCCTCCGCCGTCCCCGCCGCCTCCGCCGCCTCCGCCGTCCCCGCCGGCTCCGCCGTCCCCGCCGGCTCCGCCGGCTCCGCCGCCTCCGCCGCCCCCGGCTGGGGGCCCCCGGACCTGGGCGCCCCCGCCACCTTCGTACTGCTCCGGCACGGCGAGACCCCGCTCACCCCGCAGAAGCGTTTCTCGGGCAGCGGCGGCAGCGATCCGGCGCTGTCGGACGTCGGCCGCGGACAGGCCGAGAAGGCCGCCGCCTCGTTCGCCCGGCGCGGCACGGTCGAGGCGGTCGTCACCTCCCCGCTGGCCCGCACCCGGGAGACCGCCGCGATCGTCGCCGCCCGGCTGGGCCTGGACGTCACCGTGGAGGAGGGCCTGCGCGAGACCGACTTCGGCGCCTGGGAGGGTCTGACCTTCGGCGAAGTACGGGACCGCTGGCCGGACGACCTGAACGCCTGGCTCGCCTCCCCGCAGGCCGAACCCACCGGCGGCGGCGAGTCCTTCGCCACGACCGGCGCCCGGATCGCCGCCACCCGCGACAAACTGGTCGCGGCGTACGCGGGCCGTACGGTCCTGCTGGTCTCCCACGTGACGCCGATCAAGACGTTCGTACAACTCGCCCTCGGCGCCCCGCCCGAGGCCCTGTTCCGGATGGAACTGTCGGCGGCCTCCCTGTCGGCGGTGGCCTACTACGCCGACGGCGGCGCCAGCGTCCGGCTCTTCAACGACACCTCACACCTGCGCTGAGCGGCCGAGCCCCGCCGCCTCCCGGGCCAGCGCCGCCACCCGCGCCCAGTCCCGCCCGGCGACCGCGTCCGCGGGCAGCATCCAACTCCCGCCGACGCAGCCGACGTTGGGCAGGGAGAGGTAGCCGGGGGCGGAGGCGAGGGTGATCCCGCCGGTCGGGCAGAACCGCGCCTGCGGCAAGGGCGAGGCCAGCGCCTTGAGATAGGCGGTGCCGCCCGCCGCCTCGGCGGGGAAGAACTTCATCTCCCGCACCCCGCGCTCCAGCAGCGCCACCACCTCCGACGTGGTCGACACCCCCGGCAGGAACGGCACCCCGGACGCCCGCATCGCCGCCAGCAGCGCGTCCGTCCACCCCGGGCTGACCAGGAACCGCGCCCCGGCCGCCACGACCGCCTCGACCTGTCCGGCCGCAATGACCGTCCCCGCGCCCACGACCGCCTCCGGCACCTCCTCGGCGACCGCCCGGATCGCGTCGAGCGCGGCCGGCGTCCGCAGGGTGACCTCGATGGCGGGCAGCCCACCCGCCACCAGCGCCCGAGCCAACGGCACGGCATCGGCGACGTCCTCGACGACCACGACGGGAACGACGGGAGCGAGATCAAGCACGGAAGGCGCGGAGTCGGGGTCGGAGGCGGCGACGGAGGCGGAGGTCATGGGCTCATCGTGCCCGCGCACGACAACATGCGCAAAGCCCATTGCGCATACTGCAATGAACTGCTGGCATTCAGTGGACCGTGTCCACCAGCACATCCAGCGCCCAGGCCCGCCCCGCCCGCCCGGGCGCCGCCGCCTCCACCACGTACCCGAGGTCCCGCAGCGCTTCCACCAGCCCGGCCGGGTCGGCGGGCGCGACCCCCTCCGCCAGCAGACTCCGCACGATCCGCCCCTTGGTCGCCTTGTTGAAGTGGCTGACCACCTTGCGGGTGGGCGCGTGCAGCACCCGCACGGTCGCCGTCCGCCCGGCCACCTCACCCCTGGGCTTCCAGGCCGCCGCGTACGCCGCCGACCGCAGGTCCAGCACCAGCCCGTCACCGGCGGCCGCGGGCAGCACCTCGGCCATCGGCGCCCGCCAGTGCCCGGCGAGCGCCCCGAGCCCCGGCAGCCGCACCCCCATCGAGCACCGGTAGGAGGGAATTCGGTCGGTCACCCGGACCGCACCCCACAACCCGGAGAACACGAGCAAGGACCGCGCCGCCCGCCGCTTGGCGTCCGCCGTTAGCGACCCCAGATCCAGAGCGTCGTACAGCACCCCGGTGTAGATCTCCCCGGCGGGCCGGGCCCCGGCCGTCCGCAGCCCGGCGTTCTTCCCGACCTCACCGCGCAGCCCCTCACTCAGCCCGAGCACGTCCCGGGCCTTCTCCTCGTCCCCGGCGCACAACTCGACCAACTCGTCGAGCACGGCGGCCCGCGCCCCGGCGAGCCCCGGCAGCGACAGCGACTCCGGCTTCAGCGGGGCACCCCGCCCGGACGACGCCTTCCCCTCGGACGGCGGCAGCAGGACCAGCACATGTACTCCTTCGATCGAACTGCCGACCAGGTTACGGCCCGGCTGTGTGTCACGATCGAGGGAACGGTTCCCGATCCCGGCGACAGGTGATCCTCCGATGTCTCACTCTGGCGAGCGACCGAAGGAGGGGCGCGGCGGCATCCCGCTCTACCTCCTCGTCGACCGGGAGGACTCGTCGATCACGCTGTTCAGTGACCCGGAGCGGGTCGATCACCGGGACGACTACCGGGACCACTGCACACGCTCCCTCGGCAAGCTGCTCCCGCTCCCCGACCCCTTCGCCTTCGACCTGGACACCGCGGACTTCCTCTGACGTCCGGCCCGGTACCATGGTCGACACGGCAGACGAGCCGGGCGGGCGGCCGCGTGGAGTCCCTTACGGGGCTTCCCGAGGAACGTCCGGGCTCCACAGGGCAGGGTGATGGCTAACGGCCACCCGGGGTGACCCGCGGGACAGTGCCACAGAAAGCAGACCGCCGGAGACTTCGGTCCTCGGTAAGGGTGAAACGGTGGTGTAAGAGACCACCAGTGCCCAGGGCGACCTGGGCAGCTAGGTAAACCCCACCCGGAGCAAGGTCAAGAAGGGGGCACCTGTAGGAATACAGGTGCCTCTGCGCGGACGATCGAGGGCGGCCCGCCCGAGTCCGCGGGTAGACCGCTGGAGGCCGGTGGCAACGCCGGTCCTAGATGGATGGCCGTCGCCGGACGGTCCGCGAGGACCTTCCGGAACAGAACCCGGCGTACAGCCCGACTCGTCTGCCGCCCCTGCGGCTTCACCTCGGACTGGGTCACCGCCCGGCCGCGCTGACCGCTGCTCGACGGCCGCTGCGCACACCGACTTCCACTCGGGCCTTGGCATCGCGGCCTGCACGCGAGGGCGGTCACCGGAGACGAGGACCACTACCGGCAGGCCGTCACACACGTGGAGGCGCACTGCACGCGCGTCGTTGTCCGCGTCCGGCATCGACGCGTTCGCCCGACGGACCGCGGACGAGCTGTGCGCCACCGGCGCCACGGTCAAGGAGGTAGCCGCTCGCCTCTTCCGGCAGTGGTTGAAAACACCGCAAACACCGCCCGTGCGCGCCGGTGACGGGTACACGCAGTCGAGGGTCTTCGCGTCGGTGATGTTCGCCTAAAAGCCTTAGAATGGTGTCCTGTAAATGATCGCCGACGCGGGCACGAAAGGTTTGCGGGCAACGTGAATCAATGACTGCGTCATTTGATGGCAAGCGCCGCATTCGTCATCGGATGTGGTCGCGGACGTAGCCCCCCCGACGCCCCCCGACCAGCCTTGACCTGCACTTTCGTGGCATCGAGTCAGGAGTGCCGGGGCATGGTGCGCCCTCGGTGACCGACGCCGGAACCATGCGCCATGGGAATCCTGGAATGAATCTTCAGGGCGAGGGAAATCGCTTCGCTGAGCGACCGGGGCAATAAGCCGTCCAGCGCAAATGGCGACAGCATGCCTCTGCTTCCCCCCCCCCACCCATTCGAACAGCTACCTGTGAGTTGATCGCACATGACTGAGCACGGACATGCAGTGAGTCAACAACCCACGGCCACCAACTCCGACGGCCCTGCGCACCCGCCGCCGAAGCAGACGCCACTGGAACAGATGGGCGGCATGACGGGCCTGGTCTACATGGCCCTGCCGATCGTGGCCTTCGTCCTGGCCAACTCCGCTCTCGGGCTGGTTCCCGCCATCTGCACCGCGGTAGGCGTCGCCCTGGCGATCTCGGTGGCGCGCCTGGTCCGCAAGGAGTCGCTGCAGCCGGCGCTGTCGGGCCTGTTCGGGGTCGCGGTCGCCTCGTTCGTCGCGTGGAAGACGGGCTCGGCCAGAGGCTTCTTCCTGACGGGCATCTGGAGCAACATCGCGCTCACTCTGGTCTTTCTGGTCTCGGTCCTCGTGCGTCGCCCGCTGGCCGGCATCGTCTGGGGCGCGCTCAACGGCACCGGAACCGCCTGGCTGCGCGACAAGCCCTCCCGCCGCGCCTACGACATCGCCACGCTCACCCTGACGGCCGTTTTCGCGGCCCGCAGCATCGTCTGGCAGTACCTCTACGACGACGACCGCACCGGCTGGCTGGCCGTCATGCGCATCCTGATGGGCTATCCGCTGCTCGCCCTGGCCCTCCTGACCGTCCTGTGGGCCGGCCGCCTCTCCGCCAAGCGGCTGAAGGCCCCCGCGCCACAACAGCTCGCCGATCGTGCCTGACCCGAGGAGAACCGTGACCCAGACCCTGGCCCAACGCCTCTTCCTGCTCTGCTACTCCTTCGACAAGGGAAAGTTCGAGCTGGCCGACCACAACGGGCGCGGCGCCGTGCTGCGCGCCGCGGCGCTCGCCGAACTCACCCTCGACGGCAAGCTCACCACCGTGAGCGGCAAGATCGTCCGTTCTCCCGGTCAGCCGCCGTCGGACCCCTTTCTGGCCGACGTCTGGAACGACGTGCCCCCGGACAAACCCCGGCGCTGGCTCCCACTCGTCCACCACAAGGCGCACACCGCGCAAGAACCTGTCCGCGACCAACTCGCCGCGACCGGCACGATCACGGTGCGCCGCCACAAGCGCCTCGGTGTGCTCCCCGTCGACCGCGTCACCCTGGACGACACCGGTCCGGTGGTGGCGCTGCGGGACGAACTGCGCGACACCGTGCTGAGCGGGGCCGACCGGGCCGCGCGGCTTCCCCTGCCCGACGCGGTCACCGCGGTGTTCGCCGCCGAGGTGGAGATGAACAGCGTCTTCACCCGCACGGAAAGGCGCGCGCACAAGGAAGCGTTCACGACGCTCACCGCACGTGTCGACGACGCCCTTCCCGGCCTGCGCAAAGCACTGCACGACACCTACCTGTCGAACCAGGTCACCGGAGGCGGCTGAGCGGTGAGCCCCGCCTCGTGCCGCAGTCGAGGCGACCACATGGTTCCCGCAGACCCCACGAGCAACCAGTCCGACTCCACATCAAAAGAGAGGGCCACTATGAGGAAACCCCTCACTTCCGCACTCGCTGCCGCTCTGCTGGGGACGCTGTCCCTGACAGGGTGCGCGTCGGCCGACGCGGGTGAAGAAGACCTCCAATGGGGCGAGTGCCCGAAAGACGTCGCCGCACCGGGAGTCGAGTGCGCCACGCTGAAGGTTCCCCTCGACTATCGGGAACCCGGGGGCAAGAAGATCGATATAGCCATCTCACGTCTGGCGAGCAAGAACCCCGACAAGCGTCATGGCGTGCTGCTGACCAACAGCGGCGGCCCCGGTGGACAGACGCTCGCCATGCCGGCCACCCTGAAGAAGCTCGGCGTCCCCCAGAGCGTCCTCGACACCTACGACGTCATCGGGGTCGACCCCCGGGGCGTAGGCCACAGCACGCCGGTCACCTGCGGACTCGAACTGACGGAGCACCCGAGCAACATACCCACGTACGCCCGCGACAAGACCGATGTCGCCGCTGAGGCCAAGCGGGTGCGAGCCGTCGCGGCGAAGTGCGCCAAGTCCAAGACCGCCGGCATCCTGCCCTACATCACCACCGCGAACACCGCGCGCGACCTGGACCGGGTCCGCGAAGCGCTCGGCGAGTCCAAGATCTCCTACTACGGGATCTCCTACGGCACCTACCTCGGTTCCGTCTACACCACCATGTTCCCGAAGCGAAGCGACCGCTTCTTCCTCGACAGCGTCACGGGGCCCGGCGGCTGGGATGAGGCGTTCGTACGGAAGTTCGGCGAGGGTTTCCAGAATCGGTTCCCGGACTTCGCGAAGTTCGCCGCCGCCCAGAACGAGAAGTACGGTCTGGGGGACACCCCGGAAGCCGTTGAGGAGAAGTACTTCGAACTCGCCGAAGAACTGGACGCGAAGCCCAGTCCGGAAGGCTACACGGGCCAGGCTTTCCGCCAGGTGACGTTCAGCAGCTTCTACTACGACAGCGAACTCCCGAACCTCGCCGCGATATGGAAGGCGCTCGACACCGGCAAGCCGGTACCCAAGCCGTCGGGCGACGCGGAGGGGGAGGCGACGGCCGAATCCTCCGGGATTCCGTCGGACAACTACCTGGCCAGTCAGATGCACGTCATCTGCAACGACTCCGACTGGCCGGAGGACATCGCGACATACGCGCGGAACGTGGAAGAGGATCGCAAGCGATTCCCCATGTTCGGCGCCGCCGGGGCCGACATCACGCCCTGTGCGTTCTGGCCGTCCGAGCCCGTCGAGGCCCCTGTCAAGATCACCGACAACGGCCCCTCGAACGTACTCATGCTCCAGAACCTGCGCGACAACGCGACACCGCTGTCGGGTGCACGCGACATGCGTGCGGCCCTCGGAGACCGGGCCCGCATGGTGACAGCCGATCAGGGTGGGCACCTCGCGTACAAGTACCTGGACAACAAGTGCGCCAACGACATCGTGACCGAGTTCCTCCTCACGGGCGAACGTCCCGCACAGGACATCGCCTGCGAGAAGAACTGACACGGGAAGTCCCCCGGGTACAGCCCGACTCGTCCGCCGCCCAGCAGGGGCGGGATACCGGGTATGCGACTCCTGGCGGCGCCGAAGTGGTTAATATCGCCTGGGCCTCGGCGGGGGGAGGGCAGTGTGGCAGGCGCATCCGAGGATCATGCCGCTGCCAAGTGGTGGACGCTGTTCGGCGGGATCGCGTCCGTGCTGTCGATTCTGGTCTGGCTGGGCGTGAGCGACGCGTCGGAGCTGAAGGAACTGTTGACCGACTCGCCTCCGTCCAGTTCCAGCCCGACCCCGTACACGCCTTCGTCGGCTGCCCAGGTCCCCGACGAGCCTGACGCCGGGGAGGGGCGTACCGGCGGGTCCGAGCCTGATCCCGAACCCGTTTCCGACCCGCCGACGCCCCCTTCGGATCCCACCGAGGAGTCGTTCAAGGCCCTCTCGGCCGGTGACTGCCTCGCGGTCTACGACACCGGCCGCGGGGGCACCATCCGCGTCGACTGGAACGTGGACGTTCCGCCGGACCCGGTGTCCTGCGCCGGCGAGCAGGCGCAGGTCCAGGTGACCGCCACCGACACGGACTGCCCCATCAGCCCCGGCAAGACGTACTGGAGCTACCGGTCCGCCACCACCGGCGACACCACGAAGCTCTGCCTCAGCCGCATCTACCACGCCACCTACTGCCTGCTCGGTCAGCAGTCCGGCGACTCGATCCCCCTCGCCCTGCTGACGGCCGTGGACTGCCGACGCGCGCCGGTGCCCGCCCCGTACAACCAGATCATGCAGATCACCGGTGTCTACCGGGCTCCGGCGGGCGCCGACGCGAACAACTGCCGTCGAGCGGCAGGCGACCAGACGCGTTACTGGGCCGCCCTGGTGGACGACGGCGCCACGCTGCTGTGCACCGCGATCTATCAAGGCGGCTGACCGGCGACTCAGTTCCGCCACAACGACAGCTCGGCCCACACCGTCTTGCCAGGGGCAGCCGGGCGGGGCACGACGCCCCAGTCGTCCGCGAGGGCGGTGACGAGGAGGAGGCCGCGGCCGGACTCGGACGTGGTGTCGGGGGTCGTAGCAGTGGGCGGGGGCTGGGAGTCCGCGCGGGTGTCCGTCACCTCGACGCGGACGACGTCCTCGGTCAGAGTGAGGTGCAACTGGAAGTCCCGGCCGGGGACGTGGCCGTGCTGCACGGCGTTGGCGGTCAGTTCCGCCGTGATGAGGGTGAGCGTTTCGTTGACCGGGGTCGGGTACGGGTGGCCCCAGTCGGCCAGGCGGTGTGAGACCAGTCGGCGGGCGAGGCGGGCACCGCGGGGTGTCGAGGTGAAGCGCATGGTGAAGGTGCGCGCTGAGAAGCGGGGCTGTGGCGGATGCCCGTTCGGGGGAGATGCTGACTTCATGGAGTAAACGGTCGCGGACAGCGAGTAGCGTTGAACAGCGGCGATGCGTTGACGGGTGCGGGCTGTACACGTCGCCGGTGCGTCTGTACGCGAGGTGCGTCCAGTGACGGTGAGGGTCGTACGGGAGGAGTTGCGGCGTGGACGACGAGGTTCAGCAGCCGGAGTACGAGTTCGGGACGGGCATTCTGTGCGTGTTCGGGCGGCAGTTGAAGCTGTTCCGGGAGCGGGCGGGCATGGACCGGGCGAGGCTGGGTGCCCTGACCGGGTACTCGGCCTCCACGATCGCGTCGTTCGAACAGGGCAGACGTATCCCGCCGCCGAAGTTCATCGACCGGGCCGATGAGGTGCTGGAAGCGTGCGGGGTGTTGAAGGCGAGCAAGAAGGAGGTGGCTCGGGCTCAGTATCCGGCGTTCTTTCGCGACGCGGCGCGGTTGGAGGCCAAGGCGGCGGCCCTGCACGTGTACGCGACCAAGGCTGTACCAGGGCTCCTCCAGACGGAAGAGTACGCGCGGGCGGTGTTCTCCATGTGGCGCCCTCTGCTGGACGAGGAGATCATCAATCAGAGGGTGGCGGCTCGCCTGGCGCGTCAGGAGATCTTTTCTGGGCCGCTTCTGCCCACTGTCAGCTTTGTCATCGAACAGTTCGTTCTACGGCGCCCGCTTGGCGGACGCGCCGTGATGCAAGGCCAGTTGGAGCAAGTCCTGTTGCACGGACAGCGGCGAAACGTGGAGATCCAGGTGATGCCGATCGAGCGGGACGAGCACGCTGGGCTGGAGGGTCCCTTCACCTTGATCGAGACGCACGATGGGCAGAGGATCGCCTACGTGGAGGCGTACAAGGACAGCCGTCTCTACACGGAGCGGAGGCAGGTCCGGGAGATCGAGGAGCAGTACGGCATCCTCCGGGCCCAGGCGCTCACTCCGCGCGAGTCGCTGACCCTCATCGAGAAGTTGCTTGGAGAGAGATGAACGCCCAGAAGCTCGTAAAGCCGGTTCCTGAGTCGGCCTGGTTCAAGAGCAGTTACAGCACAGGCTCGGGCGGCGAATGCATAGAGGTCGCCGCCACCCCCGGCAGCGGCCGCGTGCACGTCCGTGACTCGAAGGACACGGCCCACGCCGCACTCACCGTGCAGCCCACGGCGTGGACCGCGTTCGTCGGGTTCGCGGCCCGCTGACCGGGGCAGGGTCCTCGGCCGGCGCCGAGGGCCCTGCGTAGGTCCGCGCTCCGGTAGGTTCCTGCCATGAAGCAGGGTAAAGAGGTCAAGAACCCCGAATCGCGTTTCTTCACGCTGCTGTTGGCGGCGGCGAAGCTTCCGGGCGTGCGCATCCAGCGGGAGGCGTACCTCCGCAGTGCGCTGGCTCGGCACTGCTCGGAGGACGACATCCGCAGGGCGGTGGAGGAGACTCCCGCTGCGGCGGGCATCAGTACCAAGGTCCTCGACAAGGTGGCCAACGACTCCATCCGCTACGAGACGGCCAAGGTCAGTGCCCTCTCGGCCGCCGCCGGGATACCCGGCATCCTCGCCCTTCCCGCCACGGTGCCGGCCGACACGGCACAGTACGTCGGCCACATGCTGCGTATCTCGCAGAAGCTCGCCTACCTCTACAGCTGGCCCGATCTGTTCTCCGGTGAGGGCGATGACGTCGATGAC
Organism: Streptomyces sp. JW3; assembly: GCF_052216785.1. NCBI lineage: Bacteria > Bacillati > Actinomycetota > Actinomycetes > Kitasatosporales > Streptomycetaceae > Streptomyces > Streptomyces sp. JW3. The sequence continues at coordinate 9,751 of NZ_JBQOUX010000017.1, forward strand.
GCGACGAAGGGCGTGCTCACGCTGTTCTTCGGCGTAATGTTCGGCACCAAGTCGGCGAACGTCGCGGTAGGGAAAGTTGCGGGGTTGATGGCGGAGCAGGTTGCCAAGAAGCTGCCCCAGAAGGCACTCACGCATGGGGTTGTCTACCCCCTGGTGAAGAGAGTCGCGGGTTACCTCGGTGTCAGGATGACGACGCAGTCCTTCGCGACGACCGTCTCGAAAGCCATCCCTCTCGTAGGAGCCGCCGTCTCCGGCGGACTCACCCTCGCGACCTACCTGCCGATGGCCAAGAGGCTCAAGAAGCACCTCGCCGGCCTGCCACTGGCTGAACCGTCACATCGAGTGTCTGATGACGATGTACTCGAGGGTGAAGTCGTAGAAGAACACGAGTCGTTCTCTGACGCTGTTGCCGGCGAGCTGGAGAAGCCTCAGTCCTGACAGCGCAACCGCTACCGCAGCGGTGATCACCGCGAGCCGCGAGAACCTGTCGGAGCACCGGAAACTCGGGGCGGCGCCAGGGAGGCGATCTCCCGCTCGAAGAATGCTTGAAAATTCTCACCGCGCTCATAAAGCGCGTCGAAGCCCATGTTCGTTTCCCGGATCAGCGACCGATCGGTGTACCGCTTGGCTCCGTCCGCGTTTCCATCGTCGTCGTAAACGACCTCGTACATCACCGCGTCGCCGAGAACGACCACTTCCGGCACTTGGTGACTTTCCTCGACGTCCGCGATCACCCGGGCGTCGAGAACCGTGATGTCATCGCCCACCTCCACACGCACACGCAGGACGAACAACTCCCACTGCACATACGGCGTGACCGGGAATTCCACCACGCGTAGGCGACGGTGGGAAATTCCGAGCTGGCTGGCCCGGCGGAGTTCCTGTGCGTGCTCCTCGCGGCCCTCGTCGGCCAGACGCACCGCTCTCTCCCAGTCGCCCTCGGCGAACGCCTCCCAGCTGGCGAAGCCGCGCTCCGCGAAGTGCTGGCCGCGTTCCAGCTTGTTCAGGAAGCCGATGCCACTGGTGTAGATCCGGCCGAGATCCGCGTGGTACGTGGGGCGGTCCAGGCGCTCGCCGGTGCCGGTGTAGAAAGAGTCAAACACTGGGGATGTCCGGTTTCGCCGCGATGAGCATGTTCCTGGGGATGACCACGAGGCGTTCGTCCGAGCCGATCGAGACCCCCTCGGGGAGGCTCGCGCCGAGCGATGCGGTCAGGTCGCGGCCGATGACAGCGATGTCCCCGTTGGTGAGTTCCCAGATGTCGGGACATTCAGGAGTTCCCGTTGTGTTCCCGAGTTCCTGGGGTGTTTTTCCCAAACGCCTTTTGAAATGCGCGTCCGGATCGGCTTCCCACGGCCTGACCATGTTCATCGCCCCCTCGATTGATCGGGAGGCTCTACTGTAGCCCGCAACTGGCTGCCCTGGCCATGTGTCGGACCCGGCCCGCTAGGGTATTGGCGAAGACTGGCTCCTTCATGTCTCATGTTGCGCAGAGATAAGATGATATTGATTGGAAAGAAAATCATGCTAATGCCTGACAGGCACGTTTCTTCTGCGGTGCGGGCGGCAAATCGAGTGAACGGAGGGCGACTGTGGACCCGGCTGTGACCTCGCTCGCACAGAGCGCGGGAACCACCTTGGTCACCTTGATGGCAGCGGACGCCTGGCAGCGCACGCGCGACGGATTCGCGCAGCTCTGGCGTCGGATGCAGCCCGAGCGGGCGGAGGCCGTGGTCGCCGAGTTGGAGGCGGGCCGTGAGGACGTGCTGGCTGCTGTGACGGCCCAGGATCAGCAGACACTCGACGAACTGCGCCTGCAATGGCAGGGTTTCGTGCGGCGGCTGATCGTCGCCCGACCCGACGCCGTCGCGGAACTGCGCCGGCTGCTGGACGAACTCGACCCCGGCGGCTCGGCCGCCCGGCAGATCGAGATCACCCAGCACGCCACCGCTTCCGGCCAGGCCCGCGTTTATCAAGCGGGACGAGACCAGCGCATCGCAGAGCGATGACGACGGGTGGGATGGACGGTCACGCCGAGGACCGTGGACGGGTCTTCCAGTCATCCGGTGACCAGCACATCAACGAGCACCACGAACATCACGAACACCACCATCACGGCGGTGACGGCCCCGGGCCCAGCGGTCCGGACTCGGTGCGCCGCCCGGCGGTGGGGCGGCCTCCCGCCGTACTGCGGGACCGCAGCGAGGTGATGGCACGTCTGCGGGTGAGCGTCGCTCAGGGGCAGGGTGGCGAGGTCTATGTGCTGTACGGCATGGGTGGCTCCGGCAAGACGGCGGTCGCGTGCGCTCTCTTCCAGGAGGTGGCCGGCGGGCAGGAGCGGACCGCCCTGTGGGTCAACGCCGCCGACCGGGCGAGCCTGCGCGGCGGCATGCTCGCGGTGGCCGCCGACCGGGGGGCGAGTGACGGTGAGCTGCTGGCCGCCCGCAACGGTCTCCGTCCCGCCGCCGACCTCGTCTGGCGGTACCTCGACCGCTCCGCCGAGCCGTGGTTGCTGGTTCTGGACAACGCCGACGAGCCGGAGATCCTGCGCGACGGCAGCTGGCTGCGCAGCAGCCCGCGCGGCATCGTGGTGGTGACCACTCGCCGGGCGGCGGCCCGCTGGTGGCCGGGGGCCGAGCTTCAGCACATCGGTGTCCTGCCGCGAGAGGACGCCGCGCTCGTGCTGCGCGACCTCGCCCCGCACAGCGGTACGACGGAGCAGGCGGCGCGGATCGCGGACCGGCTCGGGCGGCTGCCGCTCGCCCTCACCCTGGCTGGGGGCTTCCTCTCCCACCAAGTGCTCGACCCCTGGACGATGGACGCCTACGGGCATCAACTGGACGGAGACGAACGGGTCCAGTTGATAGACCGCGGAGCCGACGCGCTGTCCGAAGCGGACCCGCGGCACCTGGTCGGCCTGACCTGGCAGCTGACCCTCGACACGTTCGAGGCCCGCGGGCTGCCCGAAGCGGTGGTCCTGCTCAGACTGCTGGCCCGGTTCGCCGCCGAGCCCTTGCCGCTGGTCCTGCTCAACCACGACGGCATCGGCGGTGTCCTTCCCCGGGCCCGTACCGAGACGGCGCTGCGGGCCCTGCTCGACCAGTCGCTGTCGGAGCTGGTCGATGTCGTCGGCCTGCGGTGCGTGCAGAGCCACGGCGTCCTGCTCGACAGCGTCTGCGCGGCGACCCCTGCCGAACTGGCGCCCGCTCTCGACACGGTGGCCGTCCGGCTCCTCGACGCGGCCGTGCCCGCCGTGCCCGACGCCGGACCGCACGAGCCGCGACTGCGGCTGCTGGTGCCGCACGTGCTGGCCCTGCTGCGGCACGTCGGCGAGCTGTCGGCCGCAGCCGACGCCCTGGCCGTCGCGACGCGGCTGTCGGTCGCCCTGCACCGGACCGGTGACTACCTCTCGGCCTGGGAGACGGCACGGACCGCGGCGGAACTCGGGCAGCGCAGGCTCGGCGCGGACAACCGTATGGTTCTGGCCATCCGTTCCCGGAGCGGACGGGCACTGTTCCGGCTGGGCAGGTTCGCGCAGGCGGAGGCACTGCTGCGTCGGGTCCGTACCACTCAGGAAGACCTGTCGGGAGCCGACGACCCCGACACCCTGGACACGTCCTACGGACTTCAGCTCGTGCTGGCCAACCTCGGGAGGCGGGAGGAGTCGGTCGCGTTGCTCAGGGCCACGGCCGTCGGCCGGCGCTCGGCCCTGGGGCCCGCGCATCCGCTGACCCTCCGGGCCCGTGCCAGTCTGCTGGAGATGCTGCCCGCGGCCGAGGTGGTCACCGAGGAGGACGGTGCGCTGCTCTCGCTGCCCGCGGAGTGCGATCGGCTGCTCGGCCCCGAGCACACGGTGACACTGGGCGCCCGGCACAACCATGCGTGGGCGCTGTACCTCCTGGGCCGGTTCGACGAGGCCGACAGCGAGATCCGGCTGGTCGCCGAGGCATACGAGCGGCGCTTCGGGCCGGAGTACCCCCTGGTACTCGCGGCCCGGCAGCTGTTCTCCCGGACCCGGGCCGCGCTCGGCCATCGGGACGAGGCGATCGGGCTGATGACCGACGTCGTCGCCCGGCGGGAACGCGGTCTGGGGCCTGAGCACCCCTTCACGGTCGCGGGCCGGCGGCTGCTGGACACGTACCGGTCAGGCGGACGCAGTGACGGGAACGGCGGTCTCAGTAGTGGTAGCGGGCCTTGAGGATCTTGACTTCCTTCTCGTCCACCCGGTGGACGAGCCGGTGCTCGTCGTCGATACGGCGTGACCAGTAGCCGGACAGGTCGCCCTTCAGTGGTTCCGGTTTGCCGATCCCGGCGAAGGGGGTGCGCTGGATCTCTCCGATCAGCCGGGTGATCCTGCGGGCCATGGCGCGGTCCGAGCTGAGCCAGAACAGGAAGTCCTCCCATCCGGCCGGGTCGAAGTGGACGCTTCTCACCCGTCACCCGCCAGCTCTTCCAGTTCGGTCAGGCTCCTGGTGACCACGGTCTCGCCGGCTCTGTCCCGTGCGACGGCCTCCATGAGGGCGCGTGCGTTTGCGGGGGAACGCAGCAGGTAGACGGTCTCCTGCCAGGAGTCGTAGTCCTCGGCGGACATCAGCACCGCGTCGCCGTTCCTGGAGCTGATGCGCACCGGGGCGTGATCGTCGTTGACGCGCTTGATGAGCGGGAAGAGGTCCTTGCGGGCCTCGCTGGCGCTTATGGTCATCTGCGGCACCCTCTCTCCTGGTGGTACCGGAACATGGTACTGCGACGGTACGACTTTCTCGTACGAGTCGGAGAGTGAGATGTTGCCGGGAGTCCTGATTCGGTCCCCATGGTCCTTGATGCGCAGACCGCCGGTTGATCGATCGGGGCGGAGGCAGGTATACAGCCCAGAGGGGGAGTAAGCGCGCCTGCCCGGCGGTCGGACCGGTAGCGGACGTCCCGCGCACGATCGAGAACGAGCGGTGGCGGAAAACCACCAGATGGAGAGCGTGACCGGTAAAGGCACAGCAGCCGCCCCTGCTCCGCGATGTCATCGACATCAAGAAGTCCATCTCCACATCGGACTTCGTGCTGTCCCTCGCCGAGGCGACGACCTCCGAGGGCGCCCGGAACGCGCTCGCGGACTACGTCGTCACCGAGCGGCTGCTGGAGAACTTCGACGAGGCGCTGGCGCTCATCAAGTCCTCGCTCGATGGGCACCGCTCCAAGGCGGCCTACCTGCACCGACAGCTGGCTGCGTCTGCGCGAGAACCTCACACCGGCCGACTGGCGCGCGGCCCGCGACGACGTCGGTGAGAAGCTGGTCCTGCCCGACGTGGACCGTCGGGCCGTACGGGGCCTGAAGTTCTCCGCCGCCCTCCCAGAACGCCTCGCCGTGGCCACGGTGGCGGCCCGGTTAGCGGACTTCGGCAGTGCCCGCTCGGTGCTCGAGGAGCCGACGCGCTTTCAGTACGACGGCTGAATCGGACGACCAGGCACGGACGTGGGCATCTCCCTGAGAGCGCGAAGCTCCCAGGAGGACTGGCTCAGCCCCGCCCCTGGGTGCCATCGAGTGCCTGGTCGGTCACGTCGGTCACCTGGGTGGCCGGTGGGGCCTTGGCGTCGGCCTCGGTGCCGAAGTCCGAGAAGGTCATCACCGTGCTCATTTTCAGTTGCGCCGGGGACGCGCCGCCGGCCTTCGCGGATGCCGACGCCGGGGACTCGACGGTGATGTCGATCTGCTGGCGGCGCAGCCGGCCCTCGTCGTCGAGCCACACCTGCATCGGCAGTGTCGGGCCGAGCTGCCCGGCCAGCAGATCGCCGGCCGGCAGCCGGGAGACGTCCACGGAGACCTTGTAGTGCGTGGTGTCGACGCCGCCGACCTGCTCGGGGCCGACCTCGGTGACGTCCTGGTCGGTGATCGCCTTCGCGTAGGCGGCGGTCTGCGCCGGGTCGCCGATCCCCTGGGTGCTCAGGCCCTGCTGGGCGGCGACCTTCTCCAGATCGACGCTGATCCAGGGCTTGCCGGCCGACGCCTGCCGGCCGGGGACCTTCTGGTAGAGGACCTGGTCGACCACGCGCTGCTCGATGGCCGTGTCCTCGGCGGTGATGGTCATGACGCTCTCGCCCTCGGCCAGGTCGATGACGCCCTCGCCCTCGGTCGTGACCGTCCGGTCCCCGGCGGCGAGTTCCATGTCGATCGTCGTCCGCGCCGACTCGGCCTCGGCCGTCTTGTGGTAGGCCGCCCGTACCTCCGCCGTGCCCGGTTCCTGGGCGCCCGGGCTGCTGCTCGCGCTGGCCGACGCGCTGCCTTCCCGTGCGTTGGGCTCACCGTCCGCACCGCATCCGGCGAGGACGGCGCTTCCCAGCAGCGCGGCAATCGTGATCGCGGTGGTTTTCGTGGTTTTCGTCCCCCTGCTGCGCATACGAGACCCCATCTCCTCCGTCGCTGCCGGCCACCACGCGACGGGGCCGGCTTTCCGACCCGAGTGCCCTCTGGGTACGTCAATACGCCCGTGGGGGAGGGGAGTTGGGGTTGGCCGTCGTGCCGTCACAGGTAGCGGCGGATCGGCTGGACCGCGTACTCGCGGGCGCGTTGGAGAGGAGAGCGTCTTCTCCAGCGGCCGGGTTGGATGGACCGGCTCGCCGCCCGGTCGGCGTCGAAGTGGGCGTCGAGGGTCGCGGTGAACTCCTCGTCCAGGACGGCGAGCATGACTTCCTCGTCGTGGGCCAGGGAGCGCCGGTTGAAGTTGGTCGAGCCGACCAGTGCCGCCGCGCGGTCCACGGTGATGACCTTCGTGTGCAGCATCGTCGGCTGGTACTGGTGGAGCTTGACTCCGCAGGCCAGCAGGTCCTCGTAATGGTGCTGACCGGCCAGTTGGCAGACCCGTTTGTCGGTGTGCGGGCCGGGGAGCAGGATCTCCACCTCCACGCCGCGCCGGGCGGCGGCGCACAGCAGCTCGATGAAGTAGGCGTCCGGCGAGAAGTAGGCGGTGGCCAGCCGGAACCGCTCCTCGGCCGACTCGATCATGACCCGGAGCAGGGTCTGCATGTCCTGCCAGCCGAAACTGGCCGATCCGCGCACCACCTGCACCACCGCGTCACCTTGCGGGCGGTGGCCGGTGAACCGGTCGCGGTCGTCGAAGAGCTCGTCGTGGCACTCGGCCCAGTTCTGCGCGAACGCCGCCGCGATGCCGTCCACGGCCGGTCCGCGCACCCGCACATGGGTGTCCCGCCACTCGTGCGGGCCGCGGGCGTCACCGCACCACTCCTCGGCGATGCCCACGCCGCCGGTGAAGGCCGTCCGCTCGTCCACCACCAGCACCTTGCGGTGGCAGCGGTGGTTCTGCTTGAGGGGCGACAGGTACAGCGGCTTGCGGAACCAGGCCACCTGTACGCCCGAGCGGCGCATCTCCGCCAGCAGGTCCTTGTCGATCAGCCGGCTGCCGAAGCCGTCCAGCAGCAGCCGTACCCGGACCCCGCCCCGGGCCCGCTGCGCCAGCGCGTGCGCGAACTCGCGGGCGACGGCGCCCTTCCAGTACACGAAGGTCATCAGGTCCACCGTGTGCTCGGCGGACCGGATGGCGTCGAGCATGGCGGGGAAGATCTCGTCGCCGTTGCGCAGGGCGACCAGCTCGTTTCCCTCGGTGGCCGCGATGCCGATCAGCCGCTCCAGCCGGCGCCGGATCCGCACGGCCCGCTCACCGGCGGCCCGGCCGGTGCGGGTGCCGTCCGCGGTGTCCGGTACGTACTGGGTGTCGGTCATTCGTTTCCTTCCGGGGCGGCGTGGCGGGCGGGAGAGTCCTTGCCCGGCGTCAGAACGGCATGCGGCCGCGGGCCCGGCGGCCCGCCGAGCCGCTGCGGCCGACCGCCCTGGAGCTGCTGCGGAAGGGCTTGCTGAAGACGCGGCCGAGCAGGCCGGGGGCCTTGCCGCCGGTTCGTGAGCCGACGTCGAGCGTGCGCTGGGTGCCGCGCTGCGGGTGGTGCGACAGGCGCGGCAGGAGGAAGGCGAGGACGGCGAGCACGACACACACGGCGACTATGCCGACGATCATCATGGCGGAACTCCTCGACGTGAGACGTGACTTCCACGTGCCCGGGCGAGGCGCGGCCATGCCGGTCAGCCGAACAGGGCGTCCAGATCCAGCTTCTTCCCGTGCTCGCCGAACAGGCCGTCCGCCTCGCTGAGCGCCGCCAGCTTCTCCAGGGACGGCAGGTCCGCCTTCGCCGGCCAGGCGGGGAGGATGAGGTTCTGCCTGACCTCGGGGCTGATCTTCGTGTACTCGGTGAGGATCTGGCGGGCCTCGTCGGGGTGGGCGGAGGCGTAGCGCAGGGACTCGGTCATCGCCGCGCCGAAGTTCTTCACCAGCTCCGGTTTCTGCCGCTGGAGCTCGGCGGAGGTGAAGTACGTCGCCACCGTCAGGGCCGGGTCCGTCTGCGCGAACGGGGACGCGATCACCCGGGCGCCCTGGGACTTGGCGATCGTCTGGGCCGGTTCGCCCATCCACGCGGCGTCCACCCGGCCGTCGGCCAGCGCGGCCGGCATCTGGTCGAAGGGGATCTCGACGAACTCGACCTCGGACGGGTCGCCGCCGTCCGCGCGGACCGCCTCCCGGACCGTGGTGTCGCCGATGTTCTGGAGCGCGTTGACGGCCACGGTGCGTCCGGCCAGGTCCTTCGCCGACCTGACCGGGCTGTCCTCGGCGACGCCCACGCAGGTGACGTCGCCGCCCACCTTGCCGTTGGAGGCCGCGCTGTTGGCGACCGACCGCACCGGTACGCCCTTGACCTGGGCGATCATCAGCGACGTCGTGTTGCTGAACCCGAACTGGAACTGGCCGCTCAGCATACTCGGCACGATCGCCGCGCCGCCCTGGGCCGGCACGGCCCGCACATCGATGCCGCGGTCGGCGAAGAAGCCCTTCTTCTGCCCGAGGTAGAGCGGGGCCACGTCGACGATCGGGATGACGCCGACCCGCACCCGGGTCGTACCGGACGACTCGCCGTCCTGGGGAGACGAGGACGAACCGCACCCCATGACACCGGCCAGCGTGATCATCGCTGCGGCGAACCCCAGGACGCGCCTGCGCATGAGCCCTCCAGAGGGGTGGCACGGGCCGATGGTGCGGTGCGAGCAATGTATAGACGCCGCCGCGTGCTGTCAGCACCGTGGGCGGGGCCGGGGGCCGACGGTGGCAGAGTGGAAGGGATCGTTCCGCCGCCCTGTGGTCCGCCTCCGGAGGTTCCCGTATGCGTCTGCTGCTCATCCGCCATGGTCAGACCCCGTCCAATCTCAAGCATCTGCTGGACACCGCGGCGCCGGGGCCGGGGCTGACGCCGCTGGGGCAGGAGCAGGCCGCGGCGTTGCCGGGGGCGCTGGCCAAGGAGCGGATCGACGTGCTGTACGTTTCCACGCTGGTGCGCACCCAGCTGACCGCCGCGCCGCTGGCCGCCGCCACCGGGCTGGCGCCGCGGGTCCGCGACGGGCTGCGGGAGGTGGCCGCGGGGGAGTTGGAGATGCGGGGCGACGACGAGGCCGCCGCCCGCTACCTCGCCACCGCCTTCGCCTGGTCCGCGGGGGACACCGGCCGGCGCTTGCCCGGAGGTGAGGACGGGGTGGCGGCGCTGGGCCGCTTCGACGCCGTCGTCGCCGAGGCGGCGGAGTCCGTGGCAGCGGAGTCCGTGGCGGCGGAGTCCGAGGTGGCGGAGTCCGGCGCCGGGACGGTGGCCATGGTCAGCCACGGGGCGATGATCCGGACGTGGGTGGCCGCGCGGGCGGCCAACGTCGACGTGGCGTACGCGGCGGCGCACCCGCTGGGGAACACCGGTGTCGTCGTCCTCGACGGTTCGCCCGGCGCGGGCTGGCGGGTGCTCCAGTGGGAGGGCCGGCCGCTGGGCCCGGAGGGCGACTGGACCGAGGACGGCGGTCCGGCCGGCGAGGTGCTGCCCGGGGCCGGCGACTGAGGCCGGGGCCGTGGCCTCGGGCCTCACCGGGGGCCGTGACCTCGGGCCTCACCGGGTGCCGCGCGACCGCGCCGCCACCCGTGCCAGATGCCGTCCGAACACCTCCGGCGCCTCGGGGGTCAGGGTGCGCAGGGTCACCAGGGCCGTGATGACCACGTCGCACAGTTCCGCCTCGACGTCCGCCCAGGTGTGGGTGACGCCCTTGCGCGGGTTCTGGCCGGTCGCGCCGATCACCGCCTCGGCGACCTCACCGACCTCCTCCGACAGCTTCAGCAGGCGCAGCAGCAGGCCCTCGCGGCCGGCGGTCTCGGGCTGGGCCGATTCCAGCCACTGCCACAGGTCGTCGATGACGGGGAACAGGTCGGTGCGCTCGTCGTCCATGCCGGGCAGCCTGCCATGTCCGCAGCCTGCCATGTCCCGTCAGTCGAACAAGGGTTCCTGCTCGGCGGCCGCCGCGTTCCGGACCCGGCGGTTGCGGCCGCCGACCACCACCGCGGTCGCCGCGGCCGTCACCGCGAACGCCACCGGCACCATCCAGTTCCGGTTGACCGTGTGCCCGAGGGCCGCGTCGAGGGAGAGGCGGCCCGGTCCGGTGACCGCGAGGCCGGCCGCCGTCAGGCCCAGGGACGCGGCGTACTCGTAGCCGCCCTCCTGCGCGAAGAAGCCGTTCGGGGCGTGCACGGCCGCCGCGCCCGCCATCGCGCCGGCCGCCGCCGCGCCCGCGGCCGGGGTGGCCAGGCCCATCGCCAGCAGGAGTCCGCCGCCCGCCTCCGCCGCCCCCGCCAGCGTCGCGTTCACCTTGCCCGGCACATAGCCCATGGACTCCATGGCCTGCCCGGTGCCCTCGATCCCGCCGCCCCCGAACCAGCCGAGCAGCTTCTGCGCGCCGTGCGCGGCCAGCACTCCGCCGGTCCCCAGCCGGAGCAGCAGCAGGCCGAGGTCACGCCGGTCGTAGCAGCAGGTCATGGTGGCTCCCTCAGGTCGGCTTCGCACACGTCTCCCACCGTCGCACCACACGGGGTGGGCGGGCCCGTCGCGAGTGCCGTTCGGGTGGCGGGGCCCGGCGGGCGGTGTGAGGCTGCCGCCATGACCATTCAGCCGACCCGACTGAGCGACCCGGCCGTCCGTGCCTTCGTCGCCGCGGTGAACGCCCACGACCGCGAGGCCTTCCTCGCGCTGCTCGCACCCGACGCCACCATGTCCGACGACGGGGCCGACCGGGACCTCGACGACTGGATCGACCGGGAGATCTTCTCCTCCCACGGGCACCTGGAGGTCGACCGGGAGGCGCGGGGCGGCCGGGCGCTCGTCGCCCGCCACCGCAACGACACCTGGGGCGAGATGCGCACCCGCTGGGCGTTCACCGTCGGCGCGGACGGGAAGATCTCCCGGTTCGAGACCGGGCAGGCGTAACACCTCCCCCGGCGCGGGGCTTGCCTTCGCGCGCGCTTCAACTCCTAGCGTCCCGGCCATGCAGAAGATCCGTGAAAGCAGCGACAGGGTGCTCGGGTTCGGGTGCTGGGCGATCGCCGGGGAGTGGTGGGACACCGCCGGGCAGCCGCTCGGCTGGGGGAAGACCGACGACGAGGAGTCGGTACGGGCGGTGCGCCGCGCCCTCGACCTCGGCGTCACCTTCTTCGACACGGCGGACGTCTACGGCACCGGGCACAGCGAACGGCTGCTGGGCCGGGCCCTGGGCCGCCGCCGGGCCGAGGTGACCGTCGCCACCAAGTGGGGCCACCTCTTCGACGAGCGCACCCGCACCCTCACCGGCGCCGACGACACACCGGAGTACGCCCGCCGCGCGCTGACCGCCTCCCTGACCCGCCTCGGCACCGACCACGTCGACCTCTACCAGCTCCACCTCGGTGACGTCGGTCCGCGCCGGGCCGCCGAACTGCGCGACGCCTGCGAGGAGTTCGTGCAGGAAGGGCTGGTGCGGGCGTACGGCTGGTCCACCGACGATCCCGAGCGGGCCGCCGTGTTCGCGGCCGGCCGGCACTGCGCGGCCGTGCAGTACCGGGCCAACGTGCTCCAGGACGCCCCCGAGATGCACGCCCTGTGCGAGACGGCGGACCTGGTGGGCGTCATCCGCAGTCCGCTCGCCATGGGGCTGCTCACCGGCCGGCACGGCGGCGGCCGGACCCCGGCGGCGGGGGACATCCGCAGCGCCCCGCCCGCCTGGCTGCCGGGGTTCGGGGACGGCGGCGGCGCCGACCCCGAGTGGCTGGCCCGGGTCGAGGCGCTGCGCGAGGTGCTCACCGGCGACGGCCGTACGCTCACCCAGGGCGCCCTGGCCTGGCTGTGGGCGCGCGGCCCGCGCACCGTCCCGATCCCCGGGTTCCGCTCGGTCGCGCAGGCCGAGGAGAACGCGGGCGCGATGGCGAAGGGACCTTTGGGCGAGGCGGAGACGGCCGAGGTCGAACGGATCCTGGGGCGCTGACGCCCGCGCCGGGCGGCCGTACGGCAGCCGTCCCGCGTACCGGTGCGCACCTCGCGAGGACTCGCGGGCCACCCCCTGCCGGTACCGCGGAACGGCTGCTCTCATCCCCCCTCGGGATGGTCCGTGGCAGACAACTGCCCACCGGCGCTCCGAGTGTGGAGCTTCGGTGAAGGAGAGTTGAGCACAAGTCAGCTACCGGCCGCAATACCGCGGACCCCACTCCTCCGCTCATGGAGATCCTCGCCCGGGTAACGGACCCCGACCCGGTCCCGGATCGCGTCCAGCGTCCGCATCACCGCCAGGGTGCCGTCCAGCGGCAGCAGCGGGGACTCGGTCTCCCCGGCGCGCAGCGCCCGCATCACCTCCCGGGCCTCGTGCTTCAGGCTGGCCCGCGGCCCGTCGGCCGGGTCGGCCGTGAACTCCTCGGGATCACGGCCGTCCCGGTGCAGCACGAAGTGGGTGGGGAAGAAGAAGCCGTACGGTACGTCGATGCGGCCGGTCGAGCCGGTGATCGAGGCGGAGTTGGCGGTCCCGCCGACGATGGAGCAGTGCAGCGCGCCGAGCGCGCCGTTCTCCCAGGAGAGCAGCGCGCCGGTCTGGAGGTCGACGCCCTCCTCGGAGAGCGTCGCGCTCGCCGTCACCCCCGCCGGCTCCCCGAGCAGCAACTGCGCGAAGGAGACCGGGTAGACGCCGAGGTCGAGCAGCGCACCGCCGCCCTGTGCCGGGTCGCGCAGCCGGTGCGCCGGCGGGAACGGGCCGGCCAGCCCGAAGTCGGCCTGGATCGTGCGCACTTCGCCGATCGCGCCGTCGTCGACCAGTGCCTTCAGCCGGCGGACCAGCGGGTTGCAGTACATCCACATGGCTTCCATCAGGAAACTGCCGCGGTCCCGGGCGAGGGCGACCAGTTCCGCCGCCTCCCGGGCGTTCAGCGTGAACGGCTTCTCGCACAGCACGCCCCGGCCCGCCTCCAGGCAGAGACCGGCCGCCGCGCGGTGCGCCGCGTGCGGGGTGGCGACGTACACCACGTCGATGTCCTCGTCCTGCGCCAGCGCCTCCCAGCCGCCGTACGCCCGCGCGATCCCGAACCGCTCCGCGAACGTCTTCGCCGCCGCCTCGGTCCGCGACGCCACCGCCACCACCTCCGCGTCCGGCAGATCCACCAGATCCGCCGTGAACGTCGCCGCCATCCCGCCGGTCGCCAGAACTCCCCAGCGCACCTTCTGTTCGGCCACTGCTGCCCCACCCTCACGCAATTGTCGTACGAACTGATCGTTCGAGCTGAGAGCATAGGTGGCGCGTCTGCCGAAGGGGGAGGGCCACATGCCGGAGCCAGGGGCGTCCAGCACACGCGCGGCACAGCGGCCGAAGGAGCCGGCGGCGGCCGTCCGCCCGCCCGCCGGCCTGGTCGTCACGTTCGTCCTCGGCGCCATGACCGCCATCGGCGCGCTGTCGATGGACATGTACCTGCCCGCCCTGCCCGAGGTCACCGGGTCGCTGCACGCGCCCGCCGCGACCGTGCAGCTCACGCTGACCGCCTGCCTGGCCGGCATGGCCCTCGGCCAGCTCGTCGTCGGACCGCTGAGCGACCGGCTGGGCCGCCGCCGCCCGCTGCTGGCCGGCCTCGCCGGCTACGTCGTCGCCACCGCCCTGTGCGCGGTGGCGCCGAACGTCGAACTCCTCGTCGCCTTCCGGCTGGCGCAGGGACTCGCGGGCGCGGCCGGCATCGTCATCGCCCGGGCCGTCGTCCGCGATCTGTACGACGGCGCCGCCATGGCCCGGTTCTTCTCCACCCTGATGCTCGTCTCCGGGGTGGCACCGGTCGCCGCGCCGCTGATCGGCGGCCAGGTGCTGCGGTTCACCGACTGGCGGGGCGTGTTCGCCGTGCTCACCGGCGTCGGGCTGGTGCTCGGCGCCGCCGTCTGGGCCCGGCTGCCGGAGACGCTGCCGGCCACCGAACGGCACGGCGGCGGGGTCGGCGAGGCGCTGCGGTCGATGCGCGGCCACCTCGCCGACCGGGCGTTCACCGGGTACATGCTGGCGGGCGGGTTCGCCTTCGCCGCGCTGTTCGCCTACATCTCCGCCTCCCCGTTCGTCGTCCAGGAGATCTACGGCGCCTCCCCGCAGACGTTCAGCCTGCTGTTCGGCCTCAACTCGGTCGGCCTGGTGCTGGCCGGCCAGCTCAACGGCAAGGTGCTCGTCGGCCGGGTCCCGCTGGAGCGGGTGCTGGCCGTGGGCCTCGCGGTCGTCGTCGCCGCCGCGACGGCGCTGCTGCTGATGACCCTGGGCGTCTTCGGCGACGTGGGGCTCGCGCCGGTCGCCGCCGCGCTGTTCGTGCTGATGTCCGCGACGGGCATCACCCTGCCCAACACCCAGGCGCTGGGCCTGCTGCGGGTCCGCCGCGCCGCCGGATCCGCCTCCGCGCTGCTCGGCACGTCCTCCTTCCTGGTCGGCGCGGTCGCCTCGCCGCTGGTCGGCGTGGCCGGGGAGGACACCGCGCTGCCCATGGCCGTCGTCCAACTGGGCGCGGCGCTGGTGGCGGCGGGGTGCTTCGTGGGAATGTGCCGACCCTGGAAGGCGGGCGACGCCGTCGCGGTCGCGGAGGGAGCGGACAGCTGAGCGCACCGAGACTGCGCAGCGACGAGCCGGAACGGGCCGGACTGGACCCGGACCGGCTGCGTCGGCTGGCCGCGGTGGTCCACGGCCTCACCGCCGGCGACCGCCCGTGGGCGGCCGGGGCGGTGCTGGCCGTCGGGCGGGGGCCGGTGCTCGCCGTCGAGGAGGCGGCGGGCTGGGCCGTGCGCTACGCGGCGTACGACCCCCGTGGCGGCGCCGGGGTGGAACTGCCGGCCGCCGCCCGGGTGCCGGCGACCCCCGGCACCCCCTTCGACCTGGCCTCCCTCACCAAGCTGTTCACCGCGGTCGCCGCCGTGCAGCAGATCGAGCGGGGCACGCTCGGCATCGACGCCGAGGTCGGCGGGTACCTGCCGGACTTCCGCGCCGCCGCCGCGCACCGCCTCACGGTGCGCCAACTGCTCACCCACACCTCCGGGCTGCGCCCCGAACTGCCGCTGTACGCCTGCGCCGACGACGCCGAACGCCTGGCCCGGCTGCGCGCCGAGGCGCCGGTCGGGGCGGCCGGCACGTACCGCTACTCCGATCTGAACATGCTGCTGCTCCAGCAGGTCCTGGAGCGGATCACCGGCCGGGCGCTGGACGTCCTGGTCCACGAGGGCATCACCCGGCCGCTGGGCATGACGGCCACCTGCTTCGGGCCGTGCCCGGGGGCGGCGGCCACGGAGGACCAGCGGCGGCCGTGGGCCAAGGCGGACCGCGGGATGCTGCGGGGGGTCGTGCACGACGAGAACGCCTGGGCGCTGGGCGGGGTGGCCGGGCACGCCGGGCTGTTCTCGACCGCCCGGGACCTGGCGGTGTTCTGCCGGGCGCTGCTGGCCGGCGGCTCCTACGGGCCGGCCCGCATCCTCGGCCCCGACTTCGTGGAACTGCTGCTCACCCCGCCGGGCCTGGGCTTCGCCCTCGACCAGCCCTGGTTCATGGGGGAACTGGCCGGGCACGGGGCGGCCGGCCACACCGGCTTCACCGGGACCAGCCTGATCCTCGACCGGGCCACCGACACCTTCGTGGTGCTGCTCGCCAACACGGTCCACCCCTGCCGCCGGCCACCGGACAGCCGGCCCCGGGCGGCGGTGGCGACGGAGGTGGCGCGGGCCGTGCGGGGCCGGTGAACGCCGGCGCCCCGACCGTCCTCGGCCTGCTCAGGTGAGCGGTGCGTGCGCGGAGGTGAACCGGTGTGGTGCTGGGAACGGTGAACAGTGCCGTCGTCCCTGTCATCGGCCCGCTCGGACGAGCGGAAGGTGCGCAGATCGGTGGCCACTGTTCACCTTTAGAATCGCGGGGTGAACGCCCCCGCCCCCGCTGCCTCCGCCGACGCCACCGCCGACACCCTGCGCACCGCCCTCGCCGGGCTGCTCGACGGGCTGCCGCCGCGGCAGGCCGCGCGGGCCGTGGAGCGGCTGATCGCCACCTACCGCGGGGCCACCCCGACCGACGCGCCCATCCTGCGCGACCGCGCCGACGTGGCCGCCTACGCCGCCTACCGGATGCCCGCCACCTTCGAGGCGGTGCGCTCGGCGCTGGCCGCGTTCGCGGCGGCCGTGCCCGGCTGGGCCCCCGCCACCCACACCGACCTCGGCGGCGGCACCGGCGCGGCCACCTGGGCCGTCGGCGCCACCTGGGACGGGCGGCGCGGCTCGACCGTGCTCGACTGGGCCGAGCCCGCCCTCGCGCTCGGCCGGGAGATCGCCGCCGCCGACCCCGCCCTGACCGCCGTACGCTGGCAGCGCGCGCGGATCACAGCGGCGCTCACCCTGGAACCCACCGACCTCGTCACCGTCTCCTACGTTCTCAACGAGCTGGCCGCCGCCGACCGCACCGCCCTCGTCGACGCCGCCGCGGCCGCCGCGTCCGCCGTCGTGATCGTCGAACCCGGCACCCCCGACGGCTACGCCCGGACCATCGAGGCCCGCGACCGGCTGATCGCCGCCGGGTTCCGGATCGCCGCCCCCTGCCCGCACAGCGCCGCCTGCCCCATCGCCCCCGGCACCGACTGGTGCCATTTCTCGGCCCGGGTCAGCCGCTCCTCCCTGCACCGCCAGGTCAAGGGCGGCTCGCTCGCCTACGAGGACGAGAAGTTCGCCTACGTCGCCGCCACCCGGCGGCCGGCCGACCCGGCCGCCGCCCGCGTGGTCCGGCGCCCGCAGCTGCGCAAGGGACAGGTCCTGCTCGACCTGTGCGAGACCGAACCGGCGCTGCGCCGCGCCACCGTCACCAAACGCCACGGCGACCTGTACCGGGCGGCCCGGGACACCGACTGGGGAGACCCCTGGCCGCCCGTGTGACGAGACGCACCGTCTTGCCACCCTGGTAGATTCGGCCCATGCCCGCAGCCGCCCCCGTCCCCGCGCCCACCCCCCGACGCCGCAGCGAGAAGTCCCGCCGGGCCATCTACGACGCCGCCCTCGCGCTGGTCGGCGAGGTCGGCTACCCGAGGACCACCATCGAGGGCATCGCCGCCCGGGCCGGCGTCGGAAAGCAGACCATCTACCGCTGGTGGTCCTCCAAGGCGGACGTCCTGCTGGAGGCGTTCCTCGACCTCGGTGACGGGCCGGAGCCGCCCGCGCTCCCGGATACCGGCGACCTCGCCGCCGACCTCAAGGCCGTGCTGCGGGCCACCGTCGACGGACTGCGCGACCCCCGGTTCGACCTCCCCGCCCGGGCCCTGGCCGCCGAGGGCGTGGTGAACGAGGAACTGGGCCGGGCCGTGGTCGCCAAGCTGCTCCAGCCCTCGCTCCAGCTCTACGTCGACCGGCTGCGGGCGGCGCAGCGGGCCGGCCGGGTCCGCCCGGAGATCGATCCGCGCATCGCCCTGGAGCTGTTCGTCTCGCCGCTCGCGCAGCGCTGGCTCCAGCACACGGCGCCGTTCTCCCACGAGTACACCGACACCCTGGTCGACTACGCCCTGAACGGTCTCGCCCCGCGCTGACCGGACCCTGCTGCCCGGACCCTGCTGGCCGGACCCTGCTGGCCGGACCCTGCTGACCTGGGAACTTTGTCCCTTCCCGACCCCCGACGCACGGAATGGTGCGACCATGGGGCATGCTGATGCGCACGACGGCGAGGCGAGGGGATAGATGAGCGCGGAGTTCGGCGGCCGTAGCGGCCTACAGGGCAGGCTCTCCCAGTGGTTGCGCGGACGCCGCCCGAAACCCGCCGCCGACGAGGGCGGCCGGGAGACCCTGCTGCTCGCCGCCGCCGCGGCCGGACTGCCGCTCGCGCCCGCCGCCCACCCGGCCGGGTACCGCTGCTCCTGCGACCGGGTGGGCTGCCCCACCCCCGCCCGGCACCCCGTCTCGTTCGCCTGGCAGACCCAGTCCACGACCGACCGCGCGCAGATCGAGCGCTGGGCCCGGCACCAGCCGGGGGCCAACTTCATCACCGCCACCGGCATGGTGCACGACGTCCTCGACGTCCCCCTCCAGGCCGGCCGCGAGGCGCTGGACCGCCTGCTGGGCACCGGCGTCGAGGTCGGCCCGGTCGCCGAGAGCGACGACGGCCGGATGCTCTTCTTCACCCTCACCCGCGGCACCCCCGAGGACGAGGACGAGTGGTGGCCGTGCGAGCTGGACTGCCACCCCGACACCACGGACGAACACCCGGGCCTGCGCTGGCACTGCCGCGGCTCCTACGTCCTGGTCCCGCCCGCCCGGCTCCCCGGCGACCACGGTGTGCACTGGGTCCGCGGTCCCGAGCATCCGCTGCCGGACCCGCTCACCCTGCTGGAGGCGCTCACCGACGCGTGCGCCCGGCACGCCGGCGGCGACGCCGGCCAGGCGGCGGGCACCGCCTGGCCGCTGCACCGCTGACCTGCTCGCCCCGGCTCTGCTCGTCCCGGCTCTACTCGCCCTTGGCCGAGGTCAGGCCCTGGACCCGGCCCAGGATCGTCACCTCGTCGTCGGCGGAGTCCGCCGCCGGGTCGAGGGCGACCTCGTTGGAGACGAACTCCATCGTCAGCGTCTGCTTGATCTCCCCGTCGGTCAGCGCCAGTACGTCCCGGTTCGGCGTGGGCACCGACGCGCCGCGCGCGGCGGTCTGCTTCTCGAAGTGCCGGGTGGTGAAGAACACCAGCGCCCCGCCGTCCTTGGTGCGCAGCGCCAGCGGCGCGTAGTCGCCGTCCGTCAGCGGTTCGTCGATGTACTGCGTGGCCAGTCCCGGCCGGCTCGCCTGCGTCTCGCGCTGGGCCCGCCAGGCGCTGGTGTTCGGGCCGGCCGCGAAGGCGTCCGCGCCGTCCTGGAGGTAGCCCGTGTAGCCCTTGCTCAACTTGGCAGGGCTGACGGCCAGTTGGGCGCTGTTGGCGGACACGGCCTCCGCCCAGCCGTCCTGGTCGGTCTTGAACTCGGGCACGTCGTCGGGAGAGACGAGGGTCAGGTACGCCGCCTGCCAGGTCTCGTCCAGGCCGTCCCGGGTGAACACCAGCAGCCAGCGCACGTCACCGCCCTTGTTGCCGCGGGCGTCGGCCAGGAACCAGCGCGGCCAGCCGGCCTTCTCGGGGATCGTGAACTTGGCGTCGGACAGCTTCAGCGGGGTGTGCGACGGATTGCCGTCGGGGCTGTTGGCCTTGCCGGCCTTCAGCCGGGCCGAGTCGATGTCGGCGAGGGCGCCGGTGGTGTACTCGGCGTCCAGGGAACCGTCGTACGCCTTGTCGGCCTTGTTGTACGCGGCGGTGAACTCCTTCAGGGCCTCGGCGGCTTCCGCGCGGGTGGCCCCGGGCAGCACCTCGCGCTCGCCGTGCACCACCACGCACCCGCTCGCCGTCAACGACAGAGCGACGACGGCGGCCCCTGTCAGGACGCTCCGGTCAAGCCTGCTCATCAGGTTCCTTCACCCTCCCCTTCCCGGAGGCGAACCCTACCGGTGCCCGGCGCGGCGCGGACGCCGGGAGGCGGTTACGGTTTCCGCCCAAGGGGCGGACGGTCACGGGTCGCGGCGCGGGGTGACCAGGACGGCGCCGGCGCGCGGGTGCGGGAGTACCTCCACGGGCTGGTCGTAGACCTCGGACAGCAGGCCGTCGCGGAACACCTCGCCGGGCGGACCGCCGGCCGCGAGGCGACCGGCCCGCAGCACCGCGACCCGGTCCGCGCAGGCCGCCGCCACCGAAGTCCCGGGCGTCCCCCGGTGTTTCAATGCTCCCGTGACTGACTACGACGTGCTGCGCGTCTTCTGCGCGGCGAACGGCGGCTACGGCAACGAACTCGGCGTCGTCCGGGAGGGTTCCGTGCTGCCGGACCCGGCGGACCGGCAGGCCCTCGCCGGCAAGCTCGGCTTCAGCGAGACCGTGTTCGTCGACGACCCCGAGCGCGGCGTCGTCGACATCTACACCCCCACCCTGCGGCTGCCCTTCGCCGGCCACCCCTGCGTCGGCACCGCCTGGCTGCTGGACGTGCCCGAACTGGTCACCCCGGCCGGAGTGCTGGGCGCCCGGCAGGACGGGGAGTTCAGCTGGATCGAGGCGCGCGCCGAGTGGGCCCCGCCGCGCACCCTGCGCCAGTACGCCGCCCCCGCCGAGGTCGACGACCTGCCGGTGCCGCCCAAGGGGGAGTGGATCTACGCCTGGGCCTGGGAGGACGAGGCGGCCGGCCGGGTCCGGGCCCGGGCCTTCCCCGGCCGGGACGACGGCATCGACGAGGACGAGGCGACGGGAGCCGCGGCCCTGCTGCTCACCGACCGGCTGGGCCGGGCCCTCAACATCACCCAGGGCGCGGGATCGCAGCTCCTTACGGCACCGCAGCCGGACGGCTGGGTGGAGATCGGCGGACGGGTGTTGCTGGAACGCTGACTGCCCGTCACCCCCCGTTCTTGACAGGGCAACAGGTGATCGATTTACTCGGGCCACGCCGACCCCATCGATCGGCGAAAGAGGTACGCCCAGCCGGTAATTGGCCCCAACCCACAGCCCGGACCGAGTCGCCAGGACCGCCATCGGCGTCCGAGGCGGGGACGTACCCGCAACTCCATGGAGCTCGACGACGTATGAGCCGTCATTCCCTGACCCCCCGCAAGACCCGCAGGTCCCTGATCATGGCCGGCGCGGCCACCGCCGCGCTGGCCGTCGTGGTGAGCGCGCCGCTCGGTGCCACCGCCGCCACGGCCGCCGTCACCCTGCCGCCCGCCGGCGCCGGCTTCGACTACCAGATCGGCGGCGCGTACACCCCGCCCAGCGGGGTGCAGGTGGTCACCCGCGACCACGAGGACGCCCCGGTCAGCGGCCTGTACAACATCTGTTACGTCAACGCCTTCCAGACCCAGCCCGGCGCCACCGACGAGTGGAAGGACCTGCTGCTCAAGGACGCCGACGGCAATGTCGTCTACGACGACGAGTGGGATGGCGAGGCCGTCCTGGACATCACCACCGCGGCCAACCGCAAGGCCATCGCCGAGAAGGTCGGTGGCTGGATCGACGACTGCGCGGCCAAGGGCTACCAGGCCGTCGAGCCGGACAACTACGACACCTACGACCGGTTCGGCGACCTGCTCGACGCCTCCCAGGCGCAGGCGCTGATCCGGCTGCTCGCGGACCGCGCGCACGCGGCCGGCCTGGCGATCGCCCAGAAGAACACCGCCGAACTGGCCGAGAACCGTGAGGCCAACGGCCTGGACTTCGCGGTGGCGGAGGAGTGCGGCAAGTGGGAGGAGTGCGACTCCTACACCGACTACTTCGACGACCACGTCATCGTCATCGAGTACGACGACGAGGGCATGGCCACCGCCTGCGCCGGCTGGGGCGACACGCTCAGCATCGTCAAGCGCGACTACGACGTCTCGACCCCCGACAGCGACGAGTACGTCCGCGAAACCTGCTGAATCCCTGAACAGGGGCGCCGGAGCGGAGCACCGCCCCGGCCCGGCGCCCCCTCACTCCCTCTCGTCTCACTCCCTCTCGTCACGCGCTGAGCGGGAACTCCTCGCCCAGTGCCCGGAAGACCGCCGTGTTCAGCGCGAACGCCCGCTTGCACTCGGCCACGATCCGCTGCCGCTCCAGCTCGTCGGCCCGGATGCCGTCCAGCAGCTCCCGGTACGCGCGCTTGAACGCGGCCGGGTTGCCGAGCTCCTCGAAGACGTAGAACCGGACCCCGTCGCCCTTCTTCGCGAAACCCCAGGTCCGCTCGGCCTTGTCGCGGATGATCTGGCCGCCGGAGAGGTCGCCCAGATAGCGCGTGTAGTGATGGGCGACGTACCCCGCCGGCCACTGCTCGGCGCACTCCCGCACCCGGGCCGCGTACTCCTCGGTGGCCGGCAGCGGGGCCAGCCCGGTCCGCCAGTCCGCGCCCCGCAGATGCGCCAGGTCCCGCTCCAGCGAGGGCAGCCGCAGCAGCTCCGGCCGGATGAACGGCCCGGCCACCGGATCGGCCGCGAGCCGCCCGGCGGCGGCCTCCAGCGCCTCGTACACGAACCACAGCTGCTCGGTGTACCGCGCGTAGGCGGCCACGCCGAGCCGGCCGCCGAGCAGGTCGCTCATGAACGTCGAGGTCTCGGCCTCCACATGCTGCGCGTGGGAGGCGGTGCGGATGAGCGTCGAGAAGGAGTCCATGCACCCGATCTTCTATGGTTAGGCTTACCTAAGTCAATAGGTTGCCGACGTCCTGTCGGTAAAGCGTACCCAGCGGCGCGCGAAAAGACCCGCCCTCCGGAGAGAGCGGGTCTGCGGCAGGTGTCCGGCGGGTACTACGGCAGCGTGAGGATCTCCGCGCCGGTGTCCGTGACGACGAGGGTGTGCTCGAACTGGGCGGTCCGCCTGCGATCCTTGGTCACCACCGTCCAGCCGTCGTCCCACAGGTCGTACTCGTGCGTGCCCAGCGTCAGCATCGGCTCGATGGTGAAGGTCATTCCGGGGCGGATCACGGTGGTCGCGTGCGGGCTGTCGTAGTGCGGCACGATCAGCCCGGAGTGGAACGAGGAGTTGATCCCGTGCCCGGTGAAGTCCCGCACCACGCCGTACCCGAACCGCTTCGCGTACGACTCGATGACCCGGCCGATGATGTTGATCTGGCGGCCCGGCCGGACCGCCTTGATCGCGCGGTTCAGCGACTCCCGGGTCCGCTCGACCAGCAGCCGGCTCTCCTCGTCCACGTCCCCGACCAGGTAGGTGGCGTTGTTGTCGCCGTGCACCCCGCCGATGTACGCCGTCACGTCCAGGTTGACGATGTCGCCGTCGCGCAGCACGGTCGAGTCCGGGATGCCGTGGCAGATCACCTCGTTGACGCTGGTGCACAGCGACTTGGGGAAGCCGCGGTAGCCGAGCGTCGAGGGGTAGGCGCCGTGGTCGCACATGTACGCGTGCGCCACCCGGTCCAGTTCGTCGGTGGTGACGCCCGGCGCGATCAGCTTCGCCGCCTGAGCCATCGCCCGCGCGGCGATCCGCCCGGCCACCCGCATCGCCTCGATCGTCTCGGGCGTCTGCACCTCCGGGCCGGTGTACGGCGTCGGTGCGGGCTTGCCGACGTACTCGGGCCGGCGGATGTTTCCGGGTACGGAACGGGTGGGAGACAGCTCCCCTGGTACGAGCAGCGACTGGCCAGACATGTCAGCGAGTCTAACCAGCGGGCATACGAGACCATGTCCCACGCTACATCTGGCGGAAGGAGCCGGTCATGGCCCTGTTCAAGAAGCGCACGGTCGGAAAACCGGGCGAGTGGTACTACTGCCTTCAGCATCAGAAGGTCGAGGAGGGGCCGGAGTGCCCGGCCAAGGACCGGTTCGGTCCCTACGCGTCGCGGGCGGAGGCGGAATCGGCGATGCGGACGGCGCGGGATCGGAACCTTCAGTGGGAGAACGATCCCAAGTGGCACGACGCGTCGGCGGGCGGCAAGGAGGACGGCTGACGCCCAAGGGGCGGCGGGGGCTGTGGTGGGGCGGCTGCGGGTAGTGGTGGGCTGGTCGCGCAGTTCCCCGCGCCCCTGAGACGCGCGCTTCGCGCGGCGCCTCCCCGGGAAAGCGCGGCGCAGCCGCAGGCTTTCAGGGGCGCGGGGAACTGCGCGACCAGCCACGACGCATCCGCAGCCGCCCACGAGACAGGAGCCCCCATGACCGCCGCAGGCCCCGGCACCCGCCCGGAGGGCACCCCCTCCGTCCCCTTCCGCGCCGGCGAGGACGGCCACGCCAGCTTCCGCATCCCCGCCACCGTCCGCACCCCCACCGGCACGGTCCTCGCGTTCTGCGAGGCCCGCGCCGCCGGCCAGGCCGACCACGGCACCATCCGCGTCGTCGTCAAACGCTCCACCGACGACGGCCGCACCTGGGGCCCCCTCGTCGTCGCCGCCGACAACGGCGCCGACCTCGCCGGCAACCCCGCCCCGGTCGTCCTGCGCACCGGCCGGGTCCTCCTCGTCCACGTCCGCAACGCCGGACACGCCACCGAGGCCGCCATCCGCCGCGGCGAGGTGAGCGCCGAGGACGGCCGCCGGGTCTGGGTGACGCACAGCGACGACGACGGACTCACCTGGTCCCCGTCCACCGAGATCACCGCCGACGTGAAACGCCCCGAGTGGCGCTGGTACGCCACCGGCCCCGGCCACGCCCTCCAGCTCCGCTCCGGCCGCGTCGTCGTCCCCGCCAACCACTCCCTGTCCGACAACGGCCCCGACAACGGCCCCGACAACGGCCCCGACGGCGGTCACTGCCTGCTCAGCGACGACGCCGGCCGCACCTGGTCGCTCGGCTACGTCGACGACGGCGACGGCACCACCGCTCGCATCGCCGCCAACGAGTCCACCGCCGCCGAACTCCCCGACGGCCGCCTCTACCTCAACGCCCGCACCATGTCCCCGTCGCCCGCCCCGCGCGCCGACGCGTCCTCCGAGGACGGCGGCCGGACCCTCACCGCCCCCTTCCGCCCGCAGCCACACCTCGCCGGCCCGGTCTGCCAGGGCAGCGTCCTCCAGCTCGGCGCGAGCGGCCCGCTGCTGTTCTCCGGCCCCGCCGACCCCGCCGGCCGGGCCCGGATGACCCTGCGCGTCTCCACCGACGCCGGGGCGACCTGGCGTCCGGCCCACACCCTCGACGACCGCCCCGCCGCCTACTCCGACCTGGTCCGCCTCGACGCCCGCTCGGTGGGCCTGCTCTACGAGACCGGGGACGGCGGACCGTACGAGACGATCACCTTCCGGCGGCTCACCGTGTCCGCCGGCGGGCCCGCATAGAGTCGGGGCCATGACCTCTACCGACAACGCCGCACAGGGCGCACAGCAGGCCCCCGGCAAGGACCCCTGGAACCTCCCCGACGTATCCGGCCTGGTCGTCGGCGTCATCGGCGGGACCGGGCCGCAGGGCAAGGGCCTCGCCTACCGCCTCGCCCGGGCCGGCCAGAAGGTGATCGTCGGCTCCCGCGCCGCCGAGCGCGCGCGGGCCGCCGCCGAGGAGATCGGCCTGGGCGTCGAGGGCGCCGACAACGCCGAGACCGCCCGCCGCAGCGACGTGGTGATCGTCGCCGTGCCCTGGGAGGGACACGGCGACACCCTCACCGCCCTGCGCGCGGAACTGTCCGGCAAGCTCGTGGTGGACTGCGTCAACCCGCTCGGCTTCGACAAGAAGGGCGCCTACGCCCTCAAGCCCGAGGAGGGCAGCGCCGCCGAACAGGCCGCCGCCCTGCTCCCCGACAGCCGGGTCACCGCCGCCTTCCACCACCTGTCCGCGGTACTCCTGAAAGACCCCGGCATCGAGGCCATCGACACCGACGTGATGGTGCTCGGCGAGGCCCGCGCCGACGTGGAGACCGTGCAGGCGCTGGCCGGCCGCATCACCGGCATGCGCGGCGTGTTCGCCGGGCGGCTGCGCAACGCCCACCAGGTCGAGTCGCTGGTCGCCAACCTGATCTCCGTCAACCGCCGCTACAAGGCGCACGCGGGACTCCGCGTCACGGACGTATGAGGCGATGGGGGACACTGGTGGGCATCAGTCATGCCGACCGTGTCCCCCGACCCGTGTCCCCGACAGGAGCCGACCTCATGCCCCGCCTCGCCCGCTACGCCCTGACCGTCTGCGTGCTCGCCGTCGTCGCGGCCGTCGTCTCCTTCGTCCAGGGCGTGGTCCTGGTCGGGGTGGTCTGGGTACTGCTGGCGGGCCTGTCCTCCAACATGTGCTGGTACTACCTCAAGCGCCGCCGCGCCTGACTCACGAAACCATCGAGCACAGCTCGTCGGTCTGCCAGAACCGGTACAGCTCGAAACCGCAGTACGTGTCGAAGTCGCTGATCCCCAGCCACCGCAGCACCGCGTCGATCGCGTCGAAGAACACGCCGTTCAGCGCCGGGATCCACAGCAGCGCGAACACGAACAGCAGCCCGAACTGCGCGAACGGCTCCAGCTGCCGCCGCACGTGGTACGACAGCCAGGGCTCGACCACCCCGTAGCCGTCCAGGCCCGGCACCGGCAGGAAGTTCAGGATCGCCGCCGTGACCTGGAGCAGCGCCAGGAAGGCCAGGGCCAGCCGGAAGTCGCGCGGTACGCCGTCCAGCGCGTCCAGCCAGAACGGGGCGGTGCACACGACGGCGAACAGCACGTTCGTCAGCGGACCGGCCGCCGAGATGAGGCTGTGCCGCCACCGGCCCCGGATCCGGCCGCGCTCGATGAAGACCGCGCCGCCCGGCAGCCCGATCCCGCCCATGATGACGAACAGCACCGGCAGCACGATGCTCAGCAGCGCGTGGGTGTACTTCGCCGGGTTCAGCGTGAGGTAGCCCTTCGCGCCGACCGAGATGTCGCCGCTGTGCAGGGCGGTGCGGGCGTGCGCGTACTCGTGCAGGCACAGCGAGACGATCCAGGCGGCCGTCACGAACAGGAACACCGCGACGCCCGGCTGCTCGGCGAACCCGGTCCAGGTGGCCCAGCCGGTGACCGCGGTGACGGCGACGATCCCGAGGAAGACGGGAGAGATGCGCCGCTCACTTCGGCGGGCGGGGGCGGTGGTCATGACGGCGGGACTCCCAAGATTCAGACGGCGACGGAAGGGCCGACCGTACCGGTGATGTGAGGAGAACGTCACGCGGACGGCCGCAGGTTCCGGGTCCGGTAAACCCGGAGGCGGCGCCGGTGCGTCCCCGGGGACAATGGACCCCGTGCGCTACCGCATCCTCGGCACCACCCAGGCAATCCGCCCCGACGGCAGCCCCGTCCCGGTCGGCGGGGCGCGGCTGCGCGCGCTGCTGACCGTGCTCGCGCTGCGGGCCGGCCGGACCGTACCGCCCGGCCTGCTGGTCGAGGAGGTGTGGAACGGCGACCTGCCCGCCGACGCCCCCGGCGCCCTCCAGGCGCTGGTCGGCCGGCTGCGCCGGGCGCTCGGCGCGGCCGCGGTCGCCTCCGCCGACGGCGGCTACCGGCTCACCGCCGCCCCCGACGACGTGGACCTGCACCGTTTCGAGCGGCTGGCCGGCGAGGGCGCCCGCGCGCTGGCCGACGGCGACGCGGAGAAGGCGGCCGGTGTCCTCGACGACGCGCTCGCCCTGTGGCGCGACCCGGTCCTGGCCGACCTGCCCGACCGCACCGCCGAGGCGGCCCGCTGGGAGACCCGGCGGCTGGACGTGCTGCGCGCCCGGCACACCGCCGCGCTGCGGCTCGGCGCGGCCGAGCGGTCGCTGCCCGAGCTGACCGCCCTGTGCGACGCCCACCCGCTGGACGAGCCCCTCCAGGCGCTGCGGCTGCGCGCCCTGCGCGACACCGGCCGCACGGCGGCGGCGCTGGCCGCCTACGAGGACGTACGCCGGCTGCTCGCCCAGCGGCTCGGCACGGACCCGGGCCCGGAACTGCGCGGACTGCACGCCGAACTGCTCCGCACCGAACCCGCCCGGCCGGCCGGCGACACCAGCGGCGGCCCTCGGCATCCGGCCGGCCCGCGGCATCCGGCCGGCCCGCAGCACCTGACCGGTCCACAGCATCCGGCCGGCCCGCAGCACCTGACCGGTCCACAGCATCCGGCCGGCCCGCAGCACCTGACCGGTCCACAGCATCCGGCCGGCCCGCAGCACCCGGCCGGCCCTCAGCATCCGGCCGGCCCGCAGCATCCGACCGATCCGCAGCACCCCGGCACGCCCCGACCCGCCACCGCCCCCCAGGCCGCCCCCCACCCCTCCACCACCCCGCCCCCCTCAGCCACCCCCCGCCCCACCCCCCGCCCCCGTGGCAACCTCCGGGCCCGCCTGACCTCCTTCGTCGGCCGGGACGGCGACATAGAGACGCTCCGGGCCGACCTGACCGGCACCCGGCTGGTCACCCTGCTGGGACCCGGCGGTTCCGGCAAGACCCGGCTCTCCCTGGAGGCCGCCGAGGCCGCCGGGGACACCGCCCGGGACGGCGCCTGGCTCGCCGAACTCGCCCCGGTCGACGACCCCGCCGCCGTACCCGAGGCGGTACTGACCGCCGTGGGCGCCCGCGAGACCGTGCTCTACGGGGCCGGCGCCGAGGAGCTGCGGGCCGCCGCCGACCGGCGGACCACCGCCGTCGAACGCCTCGTCGAGCACTGCGCCCGGCGCCGGATGCTGCTCGTCCTCGACAACTGCGAGCACCTCGTCGACGCCGCCGCCCGGCTCACCGAGGAACTCCTCGCCCGCTGCCCCGGCGTGACCGTCCTCGCCACCAGCCGGGAACCCCTCGGCGTGCCGGGCGAACTGCTGCGGCCGGTGGAACCGCTGCCCGAGCCGTCCGCGCTGGAACTCCTCGCCGACCGGGGCAACGCCGCCCGCCCGGGTTTCCGGACCGACGCCGACGCCGACACCGCGGCCGCCTGCGCCGAGATCTGCCGTCGCCTGGACGGCCTGCCGCTCGCCATCGAACTGGCCGCCGCCCGGCTCCGCGTCCTCACCCCCCGGCAGATCGCCGACCGGCTCGACGACCGCTTCCGCCTGCTCACCTCCGGCAGCCGCACCGTGCTGCCCCGCCAGCAGACCCTGCGCGCGGTGGTCGACTGGTCCTGGGAGCTGCTGGACGAGGCGGAACGGGACGTGCTGCGCCGCCTGTCGGTGTTCGCCGGCGGCTGCGACCTGGCCGCCGCCGAGGCGGTCTGCGGCCCCGCCGCGCTGGACGCGCTCGGCTCCCTGGTCGACAAGTCGCTGGTCGTCGCCGCGCCCGCCGAGGAGGGCGGCGAGATGCGCTACCGGCTGCTGGAGACCGTCGCCGAGTACGCCGGCGAGCGGCTCGACGAGGCCGGCCGCCGCGCCGCCGCCGAACGCGCCCACCTGACGTACTACCGCGAACTCGCCCGCACCACCGACCCGTCGCTGCGCGGCCCCGGCCAGATCGCCGCCGCCCGGCGTCTTGAGCTGGAGTACGAGAACATCCGCACCGCGCTGCGGCACGCCGTCGCCGAACGCGACGAGCAGGAGGCGCTCTGTCTGGTGCTGTCGCTGGTCTGGTACTGGCAACTGCGCGACCTGCGGATCGAGGCCCGCACCTGGAGCAGCGAGGTGATGGCGCTGGGGCCGGACCCGTTCGCCGCCCCGGTCCGGCCCGCCGCCCCGGTCTGGGAACGGCTGACGGACAGCCCGCCCCCGCTGACCGGCGAACTGCTCGCCGAATCCCGGCGCGGTGTCCACCTGGCCCACCTCGCCTGCATGGACACCGAACTGAACGCCTGGCAGACCCTCGAGGCGCAGGAACGACTCCGCAACATCGCGGACACCTACCAGCCGGGCCTGCCGCAGACCTGCCGCAGCCCCGGCATGATCTGGTTCTACGCCGTGCTGCTCTCCGGCGACCTGCCCCGGCTGCGCGCCATCATGAACGCCACCGTCGACACCTGCCGCGACCACCCGGGCTTCGAGTGGGAGCTGGCCGGCGCCCTCCAGATGCGGGCCAACCTGCTGGCCAACCGCGTCGACCGGGCGAGCGAGGCGGGCCGCGACGCCGACGAGGCGCTGGAGATCTACCGGCGGCTCGGCGACGGCTGGGGCATCGCCGAGGCGCTCTCCGCCCGCGCCGAGGCCCGCGAGCGCACCGGCGACTTCGCGGGCGCCGCCGCCGACTACGCGGCCGCCGCCGAGTACGCCGAACGCCTCGACGCGCACGCCCAGGTGGACGTCCTCGAAGCCCGGCTGGGCAGCTCGCTGGTGGAGGCGGGCGAGGCCGAGCGGGGCGAGCGCCTGCTGCGCGAGGTGATCGACCGTACCCAGACCGGCACGCACAACGGCGCCATGCCCGCCGCCCGGCTGTTCCTGGCCCGCTGGCTCGGCTCCACCGGCCGGGTCGCCGAGGCCCGCGCACAACTGCGGGCGCTGCGCCAGGACGCCGCGATCGCGAGCTTCGTCGTCTTCGACGCCTTCCTGCTCGGCGCCGAGTCCTGGATCGACGCGCTGGAGGAGCGCTACGACGACGCGCTGGTGAAGGTCAGGGAGGCGCTGGCGCGGGCCGGCGACCCGGTGTCCGCGATGATCGCCCCGCAGATGCACGGCGCCTACCTGGTGGTCGCCGCGCTCTCGCTGGCCCGGGTCGACGGCGGGCGCCGGGCCCGGGACGCCGCCCGGTGCCTCGGGGCCGCCGCCGAGGCGCTGCCGTCCGGCCATGTCGACGACGTGATGGAGCGGGTCGCGCGGGCCCAGGCGGTCCGCGACACCCGGGCCGCGCTGGGCGAGGAGGCGTACGCGGCGGCGTACGCCGAAGGCCGCGGCCTCGCTCTGGAGGAGGCCGCGGCCCTCGTCTGACCCACCCGGCTCAGCTCTTGGTGCGGAACTTGTGGATCGCGACCGGCGCCATCACCACCGTGATCGCCGCCGACCAGCCCAGGGTGATCCACAGGTCGTGCGCGACCGGGCCGCCCACCATCAGTCCGCGCGCCGCGTCGGCGAGCGTGGACAGCGGGTTGTAGTCGGTGAACGCCTGGAGCCAGCCCGGCATCGACTGGGTCGGCGCGAAGATCGACGAGCCGAACTGGAGCGGGAACAGCACCAGGAAGCCCATCGCCTGCACGGACTGCGCGTTCTTCAGGACCACGCCGAGGGTGAGGAACACCCACATGATCGACGAGGCGAACGCGGCGGACAGTCCGACGGCCGCGAACAGCCCGCCCCAGTGCTCGATGTGGAAACCGACCAGCACGGCGACGATCATCAGCACGGCGGTGGCGAACAGCATCCGCACCAGCTCCACCGAGATCTTCGCGAACAGCACCGAGCCGCGCCCGATCGGCAGCGACCGGAACCGGTCCATCACCCCGGAGTTGAAGTCCTGGCTGAACCCGGTGCCGACGCCCTGCGACAGCGTCATGCTCATCATCGCGATCATGCCGGGGATGACGTACTGGACGTACCCGTCCTGTCCGCCGCCCAGCGCCTGTCCGATCGAGCCGCCGAAGACGTACACGAACAGCAGGGTGAAGACGATCGGCATCAGCAGCGCGTCGAACATCGACTCCGGGTCCTGTCTGATCCACAGCAGATTGCGGCGGATCAGGGCTCCGGTGTGGCGCAGGTGGCCGCGCAGCGGGATACGCGCGTCGGCCGTGGTGACAGGGGCGGCGGCGCTCATACGGCGGCCTCCTCGCGGGTCTCGGTGGCGGGCGTCGGGTCCTGCGGGGCACTGGCGCGGTGGCCGGTGAGGGACAGGAACACCTCGTCCAGGCTGGGCAGTTCGGTGGTGACGGCGGCGAGCGTGATGCCGCGCGCGGTGACCGCGCCGACCACGGCGGTCAGCTGCTCGTCGCTGAGGATCGGCACCAGCACGGCGCCGCGCTCGGCGTCCACGGTGGAGGAGGCCAGACCGGTGATGCCCAGCTCGTCCAGGAAGGCGGCCAGCGGGCGCAGTTCGGCCGGGTCGGCCGGCTTCACCCGCAGGGTGCGGCCGCCGACCTTCGCCTTCAGCTCCTCGATGCCGCCGTTCGCGATGACCTTGCCACGGTCCACGACGGTCAGCTCCGAGGCGAGCTGCTCGGCCTCCTCCATGTACTGGGTGGTCAGCAGGACCGTCACGCCGTCCCCGACCATCGCCTTGACCTCGTCCCACACCTCGTTGCGGGTCCGCGGGTCCAGGCCGGTCGTCGGCTCGTCCAGGAACAGCACCTGGGGCCGCCCGATCATCGAGGCCGCCAGGTCCAGGCGGCGCCGCATGCCGCCGGAGTAGGTGCTCGCGGGCCGCTTGGCGGCGTCGGTGAGCGAGAACCGCTCCAGCAGTTCGTCGGCCCGGGTGCGGGCGTCCTTGCGGGACAGGTCAAGGAGCCGCCCGATCAGGTACAGGTTCTCCCAGCCGGGGAGCTTCTCGTCGACGGAGGCGTACTGGCCGGTCAGACCTATCACCCGGCGCAGTTGCCGGGGCTGGCGCAGCACGTCGTACCCGGCGACGGTGGCCTCGCCGGAGGTCGGGGCGAGCAGGGTGGACAGGATGCGCACCAGTGTGGTCTTGCCGGCGCCGTTCGGCCCGAGCACGCCCCGCACGGTGCCTTCGCGGACGTCCAGGTCGACCCCGTCCAGCGCCTTGGTCTCGCCGTAGTGCTTGACCAGCCCCCGGACCCGGACAGCGGGGCGCGCGCCGCCCCGGCGGTTGTCGATTCGCTTCATGCCGACGACGGTGCCAGGCCGCACCGACAGACCGCCGATATATCGCCGACACCCGCCCGGAATCGGCGGCCGGCCTGGCGGGGCCCCGCCGACGGGGGAAGATCGGCGGGGCCCGGCGTCGTACCGCGATGGCTTCTCGGTGCCTCAGTGGACGGAGTGCTCCTCCTGCGGGAACGTTCCGCCAACCACGTCCTCGGCGAACGCCTTCGCCGCGTCGCCCATGACGCCGCGCAGGTCGGCGTACTTCTTCACGAACTTCGGCATCCGCCCGCCGGTCAGCCCGAGCATGTCGGTCCACACCAGCACCTGGGCGTCCGTCTCGGGGCCCGCGCCGATGCCGACGGTCGGGATGTGCAGCGTCCGGGTCACCTCGGCGGCCAGCTCGGCCGGCACCAGCTCCAGGACGACCGCGAAGGCGCCCGCGTCCTGCACGGCCTTCGCGTCCCGCAGCAGCTGCTGGGCCGCCTCCTCGCCGCGCCCCTGCACCCGGTAGCCCATGGCGTTCACGGACTGCGGGGTCAGACCGATGTGCGCCATCACCGGGATGCCGGACTCGACGAGCAGCCGGATCTGCTCGTGCGACCGCTCACCGCCCTCCAGCTTCACGGCCCCCGCGCCCGCCTCCTTGACCAGCCGGGTGGCCGAGCGCAGCGCCTGCACCGGGCCCTCCTGGTACGAGCCGAACGGCAGGTCGGCGACGATCAGCGCCCGGCTGGTACCGCGCACCACCGCGGCCGACAGCATGGTCATCTCGTCGAGGGTGACGGGGACGGTGGTGTCGTACCCCAGGTGACAGTTGCCCGCCGAGTCGCCGACCAGCATGACCGGGATGCCGGCCTCGTCGAACACCGACGCGGTCATCGCGTCGTACGCGGTGAGCATGGGCCACTTCTCGCCGCGCTCCTTGGCCAGCGCGATGTCCCGGACGGTGATGCGGCGGGTGCTCTTGCCCCCGTACAGCGCCTTGCCGCTGCCGTCGGAGGGCCGGTTCGGGTTCGGTGCGTTCTGGGCAGCCGAGAGCTGCGTCATGGCAACGGCTCCTTCATGTCATCTCGAGGCGCCCTGACGGCGTCCCCGGATCACCTCCATGGTGGCACCTCGTGCCGGGGGACGGCTAGGGGCCCCGCACCGACTGGGTAGACCGGGCGCCCGATCGGAACCGCGCGCCCCCGCGTGCACGTCCCCCTGCCCGTACGGCCCTCGCGGGAGGGCGGGAAGGGCACGGTTCATCCCCTAGGGTTTGTCGCACGGGGTGACCGTAGGCACAGCAGTCAGTGAGGCGACGAGGGTATGGCGCAGCAGGTTCACGTGACGGAGACGGACAACGGCGGCTCCGGACCGGAGCGCGGCGAGACCCGGCTGCGGAGCCTGCTGGACCGGCTGACCAGGGGCTGGCGCGGGGACCGCCGGATCTGGCGCCGGGGCATCGTGACCGCCGTGGTGGCCGTCCTGCTGGCCGGTGTGCTGGCCGGGCACGCGCGCATTCCGAACGCGATCGGCAACCTGGGCAGTCTGACCGAGACCTTCCTGCCGTGGTTCGGCCTGCTGATCCCGGTCCTGCTGCTGATCGCGCTGGTCCGCAAGTCGGCGACGGCCCTGATCGCGCTCCTGGTACCGGTGATCGTCTGGGCCAACCTGTTCGGTGGTCTGCTCACCACCAAGTCGCACGGCGGCGGCGACCTGACGGTGGCCACCCACAACGTCAACGCCGACAACGCCGACCCGGCCGGCACCGCCCGCGCGGTCGCCGCCTCGGGCGCGGACGTGCTGGCGCTGGAGGAGTTGCAGGCGTCGAAGGTGCCGACGTACGAGAAGGCGCTGAAGTCGGTGTACCGGCACCACGAGGTCGTCGGCACCGTCGGCCTGTGGAGCAAGTATCCGATGAGCGACGTGCAGCCCGTCGACATCAAACTGGGCTGGACCCGAGCGATGCGCGCCACCGTCACCACCCCGGCCGGCCAGGTCGCCTTCTACGTCGCCCACCTCCCGTCGGTCCGGGTGAAGCTGGCGGCCGGGTTCACGGCCCGCCAGCGCGACCGCAGCGCCGACGCGCTCGGGGCGGCCATAGAGGGGGAGAAGCTGGCGAAGGTCGTCCTGCTCGGCGACCTGAACGGCACGATGAACGACCGGGCGCTGAACGCGGTCAGCTCGCAGCTGCGCTCCACGCAGGGCGCGGCCGGCGACGGCTTCGGCTTCAGCTGGCCGGCGGCGTTCCCGATGGCCCGGATCGACCAGATCCTGGTGCGCGGTGTCGAGCCGGAGCGCAGCTGGACCCTGCCGGCGACGGGCAGCGACCACCTGCCGGTGGCGGCCCGTGTGAAGGTCGACACATCGGCGTCCTGAAAGTCCAGGTCACCCCTTCTCCGACCGCTTCCCGAAACTCGCCCGTCACCTCGCGGAATACTCCTCCTGAGAGACTTTGTTCCGTACAGGAACATAATGTTCCGCGCTCTCGAAAGGTGACCCCTTCATGCCCCTGGCCCTGCTCGCCCTCGCCGTGGGCGCCTTCGGCATCGGCACCACCGAGTTCGTGATGATGGGCCTGCTGCCCGACGTCGCGGACGACCTCGGCATCTCCCTGCCCGCCGCCGGTCACCTGGTCTCGGCCTACGCCCTCGGTGTCGTCGTCGGCGCCCCGCTGCTCGCGGCACTGACCGCCCGCATGCCCCGCCGCACCGTCCTGATCGGCCTGATGGCCCTGTTCGTCATCGGCAACGCCCTGTCCGCCGCGGCCCCCGGCGAGGGCTCCCTCCTCGCCGCCCGCTTCCTCAGCGGTCTGCCGCACGGCGCCTTCTTCGGCGTCGGCGCGGTGGTCGCCACCGGCATGGTCGCGCCGGAACGCAAGGCCCGCTCGGTCTCCCTGATGTTCCTCGGCCTGACCGTCGCCAACATCATCGGCGTCCCGGCGGCCACCGCGATGGGCCAGGCCCTCGGCTGGCGGGCGACCTTCCTCGGCGTCAGCGCGATCGGTGTGGCCGCGATGGCGGCGCTGCTGCTGCTCATCCCGCGCGAGAACGCCGCCGCCCCGTCGGCCGGCGGCCTGCGCGGCGAGCTGGCCGCGTTGCGCTCCGTCCCCGTCTGGCTGGCCCTCGGCACGACCGTCGCGGGCTTCGGCGCGCTGTTCTCGGCGTACAGCTACATCACGCCGATGCTCACCGACGCCGCCGGGTACGCCGACACCAGCGTGACGCTGCTGCTGGCCTTGTTCGGCGTCGGCGCGACGGCCGGCAACCTGCTGGGCGGCCGCCTGGCCGACCGCTCCCTGCGCGGCACGCTGATCGCGGGCCTGGCCTCGCTGGTCGTCATCCTGGCCCTGTTCCCGCTCCTGATGCGCACGCAGGTCACGGCCGCGGCGGCGGTGCTGCTCCTCGGCGCCACGGCCTTCGTCACCAGCTCCCCGCTCCAGCTGATGGTCATGGAGAAGGCGTCGGCGGCCCCGTCCCTGGCCTCCTCCGCCAACCAGGCCGCCTTCAACCTGGCCAACGCGGGCGGCGCCTGGATCGGCGGCCTCGCCCTGACGGCGGGCCTCGGCGTCACGTCTCCGGCGCTGGCCGGTGCCGCGCTGGCCGTCCTCGGCCTGCTCGTCGCGGGGGCGGCGTGGGCGGTGGACCGCCGGACGGTGGCACCGGGTGCCGGGCGCGTGGTCGCGGGACATGTTCCGGAGCGGGCGGAGGCGGTACGGCGCTGAGGGCTGCGCCGGTCGCCCTGCCCGTGCGGTCTCCCGTCCGGCGTCGGCGTGGGTACTGGTCGAGGAGCCGGAACAGCGCCTCGACGGCGTGGGTGCCGCCCTGGCCGACCGCCGCCGCACTTTTCCACGAGGGCGAGCCGGAGCAAGCTGCCGCCGCAGCCCATCAGGCGCTCGACGACGCGGCCCGCCCGTACGAGACCGCCGCGGTCGACGACGTACGGACCCGAGCGAAGGACCTCGCCGCCGCCAGGCCGACCACGATCGCGGCCTGAGAGCATCAAGGCATGGGCAAGCACAGTCGACCCGGACCGTCGAACCAACCGTCGCGCGCCGTCCCGCGCGTGGACGCCGACAACCCGTTCGCCGCGTACGACAAGCGGCGTCGCCCGCCGATGGACATTTACCGACGCCACCGGCCGGTGCACGGCGGCGCTGGTCACCTCCGGCCCGATGAGCCGCGCGCCCTGGAGGAATGGAGCGGATTCGCGTACGAGCCGGTCGGCACCGCTCCCAACCTCGCGGCTGCCCAGGAATGGGTGGACGAGCTCCGGATCGGCGAGGACCCCACAGCGTGATGCCCCGTAGCGAAGCGCATTCCGTTCCGCAGCCGGTGCGATGACTCATCGAACGCCGGCCGCCGCCGCACCGACCGGTTCTCAGCGGCCCCGTTTGATCGCGCAGGCCAACGCGACCATTCGAACAGGGCACGACGTCGGCGGCTCCCTCAGCTGCGGCCCCCTTACTGGGCTCGCGCGACATGGCTACCGCACTGTGTGCATCGGCGGGGTGACCTACTTCTCGCGGGAGACGCCTCTCGGGGCGGTGCTGCCCGACATGTTCGACGAGGATCACTGGCGGCCGGACTTCTGCTCCCCGGAGCCCGACTCCACCCGCCACCAGGTCGACGACGTCCTGACCGTTGCCGACCGGTACGCCGACCGGCCACTGTTCCTGTTCATCAACGTTTCCGCCACCCACGTTCCCCACGGTCACTGCACCGGTGACAGCGGCGACCCCTGGCAGTCCCACGGACGGGGTATCGCTCACCCGACCGTGCTGACCGTACCGTTCGCGGCCTGGCTGTCGGAGTAGGCGGCTACGCTCCAGGCGCCCGAGCCCGGCAACCCCTCGGCTCGTACGCCATCACCCTGGACTCCACCGCCCGCATCCACCTGTTCCTGGCCGAAGATCTCCCGGGCCGCGGCCGAAGGGCGCCTTCTGCTTCAGGGGGGGTTCACTGGCGCTGCTGCTGGCCCAGCAGTTCATCACCGTCTATGCGGAGTGACGAGAGCCCCACCGGTCCGGACGTGGGCGGGTGGGGCTCTGGGGTGGCCGTACGCGCGTCAGACCAACTCGACGAACCCCGCCCACGCCTCACGGGACAGCGTGAGGACGGGGCCGGGGGTGTTCTTGGAGTCGCGGACGTATACGGCGGCGGCGCCAAGGGCGGTCTCCACACACTGACCGCCCTCGGTTCCGCTGTAGCTGCTCTTGCGCCAGGTGAGGCCGGATGCGGTGGTCATCGCGAGCCCCGGACGAACTCCGACCAGCTCTTGGGCGACACGGTGAGGACGGGGCCGGTGACGTCCTTGGAGTCGCGGATGTGTATGGCGGTCGTACCGGCGGCTACCTCTACGCAGTCGCCGCCCTCGGTTCCGCTGTAGCTGCTCTTGGACCAGGTGAGACCGGAGGCGACGGTCGAGGACTCGGCGTTGTTCATAGCGATCGCAGCAACCCTTCGATGAACTCCGTTGACTCTCGCGGAGTGAGAGCCTGTGATCGGATGATCCCATAACGGGCGGCGGCGAGGGCCGTCTGTTCCGGGTCGGTATCGAGGGCGCTGGACGAGTGGTTCTCGAAGTACACGAACCTTTTGCCATCCTTGCGGGTGACGACTGTGAACGGTCCGTTCACGCCTGCGTTGTCCTCACACTCAAGCGGCATGACCTGGATCTCGACGTTCCGTTTCTGGCCGAACAGCAGTAGGTGCTCCAGTTCGCCCCGCAGCACATCCTTGCCGCCGTACCGGTGCCGGAGCACTGCCTCATCCATCACGAAACTCAACAGCGGTGAGGGGCGCCGGTCGAAGATGTCCCGCCGAGCCAGCCGTGCGGCTACGCGCTGCTCGATCGTGTCCTGGTCGAGAGGCGGGCGGCGCATAGCAAGCAGGGCCCTCATGTACTCCTCGGTTTGGAGCAGGCCCTTGACCATATGCGTGTCGTAGGCGAGCAGCTCAATGGCCTCCTTCTCCAGTTGCGCCATCCCCTGGAAGAACCCCGGATACTGAGCCTTCTCCATCTCCTCCTTCCAGTTGCTCAACAGCCCGTCCGCCCCGACCACCTCGTCCGCGCGATCGATCGTCCGGGGCGACGGGATCCGCCGGCCCTGCTCGTACGACGCCACCGTGGACGCGGCGTAGCCGATCCGTCTGCCGAACTCCTCGCGATCGAGGCCGGCTCGCAGCCGCAGCGTCTTCAGGTTCTTCCCGAAGGCGCAGACCACGCCTTTCCCCGCGCCCTCCTCGGGAAGGGCATCCACATCCGTATGTTCCGTCAACCCGACCACCGCCTCCTCGGCCCAACGCCTGTCGCAGGGGCGGCGTCACGCCGCGCGCCGCGTACCCGTGGCCGTACCGCGCGTACAGCGAATCGACGTCGGTACGTCACCACTGGTCACGCTACGCGACCATCGGCACCGTGGTCGGTGTGATGACCCAAACCGACAGCTCCACCGGCGCCACCTTCGAGATGCGCTTCACCTCGACGCCCCGGGGTGCCCGCCTCGCCCGCCGTCTGACAGCCGTCCGGCTGGACGCGTGGGGCATCCCGTACGGCACCCGCCCCCACGACGACCTCGTCCTGATCGTCGCCGAGCTGACCACCAACGCCGTCCGGCACGGCCACGTCCCCGGCCGGGACTTCCGCCTCCGGCTCCACGCGACGGCCGCCGGCCGCATCGTACGCGTCGAGGTCACCGACACCCGCGCCGAACGCCCCCCGCGCCGCGCCGCGGACGTCGGCGGTGACGACGAGACCGGGCGCGGACTGCTCCTCGTGGCGCACCTGGCCGCCCGCTGGGACTGGCACCCACGCCCGGACGGACCGGGCAAGACGGTGTGGGCGGAGTACGCGCTCGCGCCCCACAGCGACACGTGCGGCGTCGGTGACCCGGACTTCCCGGCCCTCGAAGGGCCCGTGCTCGACGACGACGAGATCGAAACGACGCTGCGGGACGTGGGCGGCACGGAAACGCCAGCACGTGCCAAGTCCACGTGGCGGGCGCGAGCGGCCACCGAGGCGCAGGCAGTGGAGGCCGCCTTGGAACGGGACCCGGATCTCGCGGCCCGGCTGCGTACCCTGGAAGACCGGGCCGACGTCATCACCGACCTGGCGGAGGCTCGCGAGCCCGCCCGGCAGATCGCGACTGTTCGCCGCAGCGCCGCCGTCGCCGCCGGGATTCTGCCCGAGGGCACCGGCCGGTGAGCCACCGGCAACGGGTCAGGGCTCACGCCCCGACATACGCTGCCAAGTGCTCCCCCGTCACCGTGGACCGCTCCGCCACCAGGTCCGCCGGGGTTCCCTCGAAGACGATCCGGCCGCCGTCGTGGCCCGCGCCGGGGCCCAGGTCGATGATCCAGTCCGCGTGCGCCATGACCGCCTGGTGGTGCTCCACCACGATGACCGACTTGCCGGCGTCGACCAGGCGGTCGAGCAGGGCGAGGAGTTGCTCGACGTCGGCCAGATGGAGGCCCGACGTCGGCTCGTCCAGCACGTAGACGCCGCCCTTCTCCGCCATGTGCACCGCCAGCTTCAGCCGCTGCCGTTCGCCGCCGGACAGGGTGGTGAGCGGCTGGCCGAGGGTGAGGTAGCCGAGGCCCACGTCGGCGAGGCGGGCCAGGATCTTGTGCGCGGCGGGGGTGCGGGCCTCGCCCGCACCGAAGAACTCCAGCGCCTCGGCCACCGGCAGCGCCAGCACCTCGGCGATGTCCCGGCCGCCGAGGTGGTGCACCAGCACCGACGCGTCGTAGCGGCGGCCCTCGCACTCCTCGCAGGTGGTGGAGATGCCGGCCATCATGCCGAGGTCGGTGTAGACGACACCGGCGCCGTTGCAGTTGGGGCAGGCGCCCTCGGAGTTGGCGCTGAACAGGGCCGGCTTGACCCCGTTGGCCTTGGCGAACGCCTTGCGGATCGGGTCGAGCAGGCCGGTGTACGTGGCCGGGTTGCTGCGGCGGGAGCCGCGGATCGGGCTCTGGTCGACGGAGACCACACCCTCGTCGGACCGGATCGAGCCGTGGACCAGGGAGCTCTTGCCGGAACCGGCGACCCCCGTGACCACGCACAGCACCCCGAGCGGGATGTCCACGTCGACCTCGCGCAGGTTGTGGGCGCGGGCGCCGCGGATCTCCAGCACGCCCCGCGCCTCGCGCACCGACTCCTTCACGGCCGCCCGGTCGTCGAGGTGCCGGCCGGTGCGGGTGCCACTGGCCCGGAGCCCCTCCACCGTCCCCTCGAAGCAGACCGTGCCGCCGCCGGTGCCCGCGCCCGGCCCGAGGTCGATCACGTGGTCGGCGATGGCGATCGTCTCCGGCTTGTGCTCGACGACCAGTACCGTGTTGCCCTTGTCGCGCAGCCGCAGCAGCAGGTCGTTCATCCGCTGGATGTCGTGCGGGTGCAGGCCGACGGTCGGTTCGTCGAAGACGTACGTGACATCCGTGAGGGACGAACCCAGGTGCCGGATCATCTTCACGCGCTGCGCCTCGCCGCCGGACAGCGTGCCCGCGGGGCGGTCCAGGGAGAGGTAGCCGAGGCCGATCTCGGTGAAGGAGTCCAGGGAGTGCTGGAGGGCGGTCAGCAGCGGAGCCACCGAGGGGTCCGTCAGCCCCCGCACCCACTCGGCGAGGTCGCGGATCTCCTTCGCGCAGGCGTCCGCGATCGAGACGCCGTCGATCTTCGACGCCCGGACCGCCGGGCTGAGCCGGGTGCCCGCGCAGTCGGGACAGACGCCGGTCGTCGTCGCCCGCAGCACGAAGGCGCGGATGTGCGGCTGGAGCGAGTCGACGTCCTTCGACAGCATCGACTTCTGGATCTTCGGGATCAGGCCCTCGTAGGTGAGGTTGATGCCCTCCACCTTGATCTTGGTGGGCTCCTGGTACAGCAGCGCGTGCCGTTCCTTCTTGGTGAACTTCGCGATCGGCTTGTCCGGGTCG
Organism: Streptomyces sp. JW3; assembly: GCF_052216785.1. NCBI lineage: Bacteria > Bacillati > Actinomycetota > Actinomycetes > Kitasatosporales > Streptomycetaceae > Streptomyces > Streptomyces sp. JW3. The sequence goes on from NZ_JBQOUX010000017.1 coordinate 51,116, forward strand.
AAGAAGCCGCAGCCCCGGTAGATCCGGCCGTACCAGCCGTCCACGCTGTACCCGGGGATCGTCAGCGCGCCCTCGCTGATCGACTTGGAGTCGTCGTAGAGCTGGGAGAGGTCGATGTCGGAGACCGTGCCCCGGCCCTCGCAGTGCACGCACATGCCGCCGGTGCGCGAGAAGGTCACCTTCTCCGTCTTCGACCTGTCCGCGCCCCGGTCGACGGTGAGGCCGCCGCTGGCCGACACCGAGGCCACGTTGAAGGAGTACGCGCCGGGCGGGCCGACACGCGGTTCGGCGAGCCGGCTGAAGAGGATGCGGAGCATCGCGTTGGTGTCGGTGACCGTGCCGACCGTGGAGCGCGGGTCGGCGCCGAGCCGGGACTGGTCGACGATGATGGCGGTGGTCAGTCCGTCCAGGACGTCGACCTCAGGGCGGGCCAGCGTCGGCATGAACCCCTGCACGAACGCGCTGTACGTCTCGTTGATCAGCCGTTGCGACTCGGCCGCGACCGTGTCGAACACCAGCGAGCTCTTGCCCGACCCGGAGACGCCGGTGAACACCGTCAGCCGGCGTTTCGGTATCTCGATGCTGATGTCCTTGAGGTTGTTCTCGCGGGCCCCGTGGACCCGGATCAGATCGTGGCTGTCGGCGGCGTGCGTGACCATGTGCGTCGTCTCCCCGTGCGCTGCGTGTGCGAGTGAGTCGTGCGAGCCGGGAGACCCTAACGCGGGCGGGCCTCCCGGCACGTACTCTTCCAGTGGACCGCTACTGGCCCCGGCGCGGCTGGTTGAAGCGGAGCATGTTGCCCGCCGGGTCCCGGAAGGCGCAGTCCCGGACGCCGTACGGCTGGTCGATCGGCTCCTGGAGCACCTCGCCGCCGGCCGCCCGGATGCGTTCGAACGTCGCGTCCACGTCGTCGGTGGCGAAGATGACGCCCCGCAGCATGCCCTTGGCCAGCAGCTCCGCCATCGCCCTGCGGTCGGCCTCGGGGGCCATCGGGTCGGCGAGCGGCGGTTCGAGGACGATCTCCACGTCCGGCTGCCCGGCCGGGGCCACCGTCACCCAGCGCATCCCCTCGAAGGCGACGTCGTTGCGGACCTGGAAGCCGAGGACGTCCCGGTAGAAGGCGAGCGCCTTGTCGTGGTCGTCGACGGCGATGAAACACTGCGCGAGTCTGATGTCCATGCCCCCGACGCTACGATCCGGCGGCGCCCGGCGCTTCTCCATTCCTGACCGGTCGGGTACGGACCTTGGCGACACAGGCCGGGATCGGCGCCCCCGGCTCGTGGTCCCGCGCCTTGTACGCGCTCGGCGACTCGCCGACCAGCTCCGCGAAACGGGTGCTGAACGACCCCAGCGACGTACAGCCCACCGCGAAGCAGACCTCCGTCACGCTCAGGTCCCCGCGCCGCAGCAGCGCCTTGGCCCGCTCGACGCGCCGGGTCATCAGATAGCTGTACGGCGTCTCCCCGTACGCGGCCCGGAAACTGCGCGAGAAGTGCCCCGGCGACATCAGCGCGACCCGCGCCAGCGCCGGGACGTCCAGCGGGTCGGCGTAGTCACGGTCCATGACGTCCCGGGCCCGGCGCAGGCGTTTGAGGTCCTCCAGGTCCATGGGACCCAGGATCCCCTATGGCGCCGACAGCCACCGGCGGGCGGTACGTGCCGACGGATCAATCGCGGCCCGACGTGTCCGGCCTGGTGTCCGGCTGGGCAGGATCGGGCTGGCCGGCATCCGACACCGGTGTCCGCAGGGAGTCCAGCATGTTCCGGGGGGACGCGCCGAGACGTTTGCTCCCCCACAACGTTGCCGGGCCCAGTAGGAAGAACAGTGCGGCGGGTACTGCGGCGGCCAGCGGTACACCCATGGACGCCGCCGCCCCGAGCCCGACGGATGCGGCGAGGGCGCCACCCATAATGATCAGCACATCGCGCTTGTCGATATGAGTACGAGGCGACTGGGAGACGCTCGTCGGTGGATCCGAGGCCGGAAGATCGAGCAGGCCGAGCCATCGCTGTTCGATCAAGCGGTCCAGGACGGTGCCGACCGCCTCCACCAGCCCGCCCATAGCGGCATTTCCGCCGGACAGGCAGTCCTCCGAGCGGCGCACCAATTCCCGCTGCACACGTGCCACATGCGCTTCCACGGAAGCTCTCATGGTCGGGTCGGGAAGATACCGATTGGCTGTTGCGAAAATTCCGAGGTGATCGCACAGGTGAGCTACCTCTGTGGATATGCTCAGCGGTCCGATTGTCCCTCGGGAGGCTTCACCGCAGAGGCCGAGCAGGTCCAGGCAGGAATCGACGGCTGAGAGGTCTGCTCTCTGTTCGCGCCATTTTCTGTTGTAGTTCTGGATTTGCTGAACGGATACTCCGGCCGCCAGTGTGACGGCTAGATAGAAAGAGCTGGTCCGCACTACTGCTGGTGTCAGTCCGGCCTCGACGGGGATGCGGACTGCGAGGTAGATCGCTTCCACCGCGCCCGCCATCAGGATGGCGAGCGCGGAACCGTAGGTGAAACCTCGTTGCGCCTGCCTGACCTGCTCCGCTCGCATGCTCTCGCTCAGCAGCTTCTCACGTGACGTACGCAGAGGGCTCCTGTGCATGCGGCTGACGGCTGTCGCCTTCCGGTTCCTCTTCCTGTGGAAGCGCTCATCGGGATGAGGTTTGAAAGGCAGTAGCGGGAAGTATTTCCCCTCGGCCCACGGTGGGGATTTCGAGATATGCTGCAGTAAGTTGGCCGTCTGTAACGCGAAGAAGGTCGGTACAAGTATTAAGGCTGCAGCAGAGACCGTGATAGTGCTGGGCCAGGAGCCATTGCTCATTTCTGTCGATCCCCCGTACGCGCCCGCGTCCGCGCTGTCCTGCGCTCGCCGAACAGCTTCTTGACTCTCACACTGTGTCAGGTGGTCGGCTCGGAGACATCGGGATCAACCTCGAACGGGGCCGACGGTCCATCACCGTCGGCCCCGGCAGGCGGATCAGCGGGAGATCCGCTTCGGCCTGTGCGTCACAGCACCGGCAGGTTCTTCCGCAGCTCGAACGCGGTGACCTCGGAGCGGTACTCCTCCCACTCCTGGCGCTTGTTGCGCAGGAAGAAGTCGAAGACGTGCTCACCGAGGGTCTCGGCGACCAGGTCGCTGCGTTCCATCAGGGTCAGGGCCTCGCCGAGGTTCTGGGGGAGGGGTTCGATGCCCAGGGCGCGGCGTTCGGCGTCGGAGAGGGCCCAGACGTCGTCCTCCGCGCCCGGCGGCAGCTCGTAGCCCTCCTCGATGCCCTTCAGGCCGGCGGCCAGCAGGACGGCGTAGGTCAGGTACGGGTTGGCGCCGGAGTCGATGGAGCGGACCTCGACCCGGGCCGAGCCGGTCTTGCCGGGCTTGTACATCGGCACGCGGACCAGCGCCGAGCGGTTGTTGTGGCCCCAGCAGATGTAGGACGGGGCCTCGCCGCCGGCGCCCGCCGTGCGCTCGGTGCCGCCCCAGATGCGCTTGTAGGAGTTCACCCACTGGTTGGTGACCGCGGAGATCTCGGCGGCGTGCCGCAGCAGGCCGGCGATGAAGGAGCGGCCCACCTTGGACAGCTGGTACTCGGAGCCCGACTCGTAGAACGCGTTGCGGTCGCCCTCGAAGAGGGAGAGGTGGGTGTGCATGCCGGAGCCGGGGTGCTCGGAGAACGGCTTCGGCATGAACGTGGCCTGCACGCCCTGCTCCAGCGCCACCTGCTTCATCACCAGGCGGAACGTCATGATGTTGTCGGCCGTGGACAGCGCGTCGGCGTAGCGCAGGTCGATCTCCTGCTGGCCGGGGGCGCCCTCGTGGTGCGAGAACTCCACCGAGATGCCCATCGACTCCAGCATGGTGATCGCCTGGCGGCGGAAGTCCATGCCGATGTTCTGCGGGGTGTGGTCGAAGTAGCCCGAGTTGTCGGCGGGCGTGGGGACCGAGCCGTCCACCGGCTTGTTCTTCAGGAGGAAGAACTCGATCTCCGGGTGGGTGTAGAAGGTGAAGCCCGAGTCGGAGGCCCGGTTCAGGGCGCGCTTGAGGACGTAGCGCGGGTCCGCGAAGGACGGCGAGCCGTCCGGCATCAGGATGTCGCAGAACATCCGGGCGGTGCCGGGGGCCTCCGCGCGCCACGGCAGCACCTGGAACGTCGACGGGTCCGGCTTGGCGATCATGTCGGACTCGTAGACCCGGGCGAAGCCCTCGATCGCGGAGCCGTCGAAGCCGATGCCCTCGTCGAAGGCCTGCTCCAGCTCGGCGGGGGCCACGGCGACGGACTTCAGGAAGCCCAGCACGTCCGTGAACCACAGGCGCACGAACCGGATGTCGCGCTCCTCGAGCGTCCGGATCACGAACTCCTGCTGCTTGTCCATCTTCCGCTTCCCCATCCTTGCTGGTCAGGCCGCCTGTCTCCGACACCGTCTCGGGTACCGAAGGAGGCGGTCGGGCACCTGAGCATCCCACCACAGCACCGTTTCGTCCGCGTTGCCGACCTTGATCGGGCGGGCGGCCCGGGGCTGAACACCGTACGTACGGGTTCTGCGTCGCTCCGGCGGTTTTCATGCTCTCCCCGCAGCGTAGAGGCCAGGTGTTCGATCGGGCCATTCCTGGGTCGGGAGACCCCCCATTGTGTCTGATTGACGATTACACTGGCCGGGTGCCTCGACTACGACTCGCCCTCAATCAGATCGACTCCACCGTCGGTGACCTCGCGTCGAACGCCGAATCGGTGCTGCGCTGGACCCGGCACAGCGCCGAGCAGGGCGCCCACCTGGTGGCGTTCCCGGAGATGGTGCTGACCGGCTACCCGGTGGAGGACCTCGCGCTGCGGTCGTCCTTCGTGGCCGCCTCCCGGGCCGCCCTGCGCGCGCTGGCCGCCCGGCTCGCCGACGAGGGGCTCGGCGGGCTGCCGGTGATCGTCGGCTACCTCGACCGCTGCCCGACCGACCGGCCCAGGTACGGCCAGCCGGCCGGCGCGCCGCAGAACGCGGGCGCGGTCCTGCACCGCGGCGAGGTGGTGCTGACCTACGCCAAGCACCACCTGCCGAACTACGGCGTCTTCGACGAGTTCCGCTACTTCGTGCCCGGCGACACCATGCCGGTGCTGCGGGTCGGCGGCGTCGACGTCGCCCTCGCCATCTGCGAGGACCTCTGGCAGGACGGCGGCCGCGTCCCGGCCGCGCGCTCGGCGGGGGCCGGGCTGCTGCTCTCCATCAACGCCTCGCCCTACGAGCGCGACAAGGACGACACCCGCCTCGAACTGGTCCGCAAGCGCGCCCAGGAGGCCGGCTGCACCACCGCCTACCTGGCGATGACCGGCGGCCAGGACGAACTGGTCTTCGATGGCGACTCCATCGTGGTGGACCGGGACGGGGCGGTCCTCGCCCGGGCCCCGCAGTTCACCGAGGGGTGCGTGGTGGTCGACCTCGACCTGCCGGCCGCGGCGCCGGTGGACCGGGCGCCGGCCGGGGTGGTCGACGACGGGCTGCGCATCGAGCGGGTGGTGCTGAGCGAGGAGCCGCCGGCTCCCTCGGACGGCGACTGGGCGGCCGGCGGGCACGCGGACCGGCTCGACGACGACGAGGAGGTCTACTCGGCGCTCGTGGTGGGACTGCGGGCGTACGTCGCGAAGAACGGGTTCCGCTCCGTGCTGATCGGGCTGTCCGGCGGCATCGACTCCGCGCTGGTCGCGGCCATCGCGTGCGACGCGGTCGGCGCGGCGAACGTGTACGGCGTCTCGATGCCGTCGAAGTACTCCTCCCAGCACTCCAGGGACGACGCGGCGGAACTGGCCCGGCGCACCGGCCTCAACTACCGGACCGTGCCCATCGAGCCGATGTTCGAGGCGTACATGGGGGCGCTCGGGCTGACCGGCCTCGCCGAGGAGAACCTCCAGTCCCGGCTGCGCGGCACCGCCCTGATGGCGATCTCCAACCAGGAGGGCCACATCGTGCTGGCCCCCGGCAACAAGTCGGAGCTGGCGGTCGGTTACTCGACGCTGTACGGCGACTCGGTGGGCGCCTACGGGCCGATCAAGGACGTGTACAAGACGTCCGTCTTCCGGCTGGCCGAGTGGCGCAACCGCGCGGCGCGCGAGCGCGGGCAGACCCCGCCCGTCCCGGAGAACTCGATCACCAAGCCGCCCAGCGCCGAGCTGCGGCCGGGGCAGGTCGACACCGACTCGCTGCCGGACTATCCGGTGCTCGACGCGATCCTGGAGCTGTACGTCGACCGGGACCGGGGCGCGGACGAGATCGTCGCCGCCGGGTACGACCGGGAACTGGTGACCAGGACGCTGCGGATGGTCGACACCGCGGAGTACAAGCGGCGCCAGTACCCGCCGGGCACGAAGATCTCCCCGAAGGGCTTCGGCAAGGACCGCCGGCTGCCGATCACCAGCGGGTGGCGGGAGACGGCCTGAGCGTGTCGCGCCGGGTGCGGAGAGGGGCGTCAGGGGCGCGGGGAACTGCGCTACCAGCCCCCACCCACCCGCACCCGGCAACGCTCAGATCCCCCCTACTGCCGCGCCGCCCGCTTCACCAACAGCGCGTGCAACGGCTCCGTGGCCCGCCGCCGGTACTCCTGCACCGACCACCCGTTCCCGTCCGGGTCCTTGAAGTACATGAACGTCGCCCCGTCGTCCGGCGAGTACTGGACGGGTTCCGAGACCTCCAGTCCCCGCGCGGTCAGTTCCGCGTGCGCCGCCTTGATGTCGGCGACGCAGAGCTGGAGCCCCTGGTAGGTGCCCGGGGCGGGGGGTTCGCCGCCGGTCAGCTCCCAGACGCTGTCGCCCAGCGCGAGCGAACAGCCCGAGCCCGGCGGCGTGAGCTGCACGATCCGCATCCCCGGCAGGACCTCCTGGTCGACGTCGACGTGGAAGCCGACCTTGTCCCGGTAGAAGTCCCGGGCCCGGTCGATGTCGCTGACCGGCAGCGGGATCACTTCGAGGGTCATGTCCATGGTGCGGTTCCCTTCGGTGGCTGGGGTCCAGCCAAGCGGATGGCCGCGCCGGGCGCCACCCCGTGGGCGAGGTGTCCGGTTAGGCTCTGGCCAGGACGACCTTGATCCAGGACGACCTCGACCGACAGGAGGCCGGGATGACGGCGCCGGGACGCAGGAGCAGTACCTTCACACGGCTGCTGCGGCACGGCTTCACGGACGCCTCCGCCGCCGAGCGGCTGCTGGACAGCGCCGAGCTGACCCCCGTACGCAACGACCCGGTGCTGCTCGACGCCTTCGGTGCCACCGCCGACCCCGACCTCGCGCTGCTCGGCCTGGTGCGGCTGCTGGAGGCGCAGCCCGCGCCCGCCGCGCGCCGCGAACTGCTCGACACGCTGACCGCGTCCAAGCCGCTGCGCGACCGGCTGCTCGGCGTGCTGGGCGCCTCCGAGGCGCTCGGCGACCACCTCGCCCGGCACACCGGGGACTGGCGGGCGCTGGTGACGTACGAGCCGCGGGACCTGCACCCGGGGGTGGCGGAGTTCGAGGAGTGCCTCGGCGGGGCCGCCGACCCGGTCGCGCTGCGAGTCGCCTACCGGCGCTGTCTGCTGTCGCTGGCCGCCCGGGACGTGTGCGGCACGATCGACGTCGCGGAGACCGCCGCGGAACTGGCCGACCTCGCCACCGCCACGCTGCGGGCCGCCCTGCGGATCGCCGCCGAGGCCGCGCCCGCGGACGCCGCGCTGTGCCGGCTGGCGGTGATCGCGATGGGCAAGTGCGGGGGCCACGAACTGAACTACGTGTCCGACGTCGACGTCATCTTCGTCGGCGAACCGGTCGAGGGGGCCGACGAGACGGCGGCGGTGCGGGCGGCCACGCGGCTCGCCTCGCATCTGATGCGGGTCTGCTCGGAGACCACGGTGGAGGGGTCGATCTGGCCCGTCGACGCCAATCTGCGGCCCGAGGGGCGCAACGGGCCGCTGGTGCGGACGCTCAGCAGCCATGTCGCGTACTACCAGCGGTGGGCCAAGACCTGGGAGTTCCAGGCGCTGCTCAAGGCCCGGCCGGTGGCCGGCGACCTCGCGCTGGGACAGGAGTACGTCGCCGCGCTCCAGCCGCTGGTGTGGCAGGCCGCCGAGCGGGAGAACTTCGTCGCGGACGTGCAGCAGATGCGGCGCAGGGTGGTGGAGAACATCCCCGTCGCCGAGGTCGACCGGCAGATCAAGCTGGGGCCGGGCGGGCTGCGGGACGTCGAGTTCGCGGTGCAGCTGCTCCAGCTGGTGCACGGGCGAGCTGATGCGTCGCTGCGCAGCGGTACGACGCTGGACGCGCTCAACGCGCTGGCGGCGGGCGGGTACGTGGGGCGGGTGGACGCGGCTCAGCTGGACGAGGCGTACCGGTTCCTGCGGTCCCTGGAGCACCGCATCCAGCTGTACCGGCTGCGGCGGACCCATCTGGTGCCCGAGGACGAGGCCGACCTGCGGCGCATCGGGCGGTCGCTGGGACTGCGCACCGAACCGGTCGGCTCGCTGCTGCGGGAGTGGCGGCGGCACGCGGCGGTGGTGCGGCGGCTGCACGAGAAACTGTTCTACCGGCCGCTGCTCGACGCGGTGGCCGCGCTGGCGCCGGGCGAGGCGCGGCTGAGCGCGGAGGCGGCGCGGGAGCGGCTGGTGGCGCTCGGGTACGCCGATCCGGCGGCCGCCTTGCGGCATCTGGAGGCGCTGGCGTCCGGGGTGACCCGCAAGGCGGCGATCCAGCGGACGCTGCTGCCGGTGCTGCTGGGGTGGTTCGCGGACTCGGCCGACCCGGACACGGGGCTGCTGAACTTCCGGAAGGTGTCGGACGCGCTCGGGAACACGCCCTGGTACCTGCGGCTGCTGCGGGACGAGGGCGCGGCGGCGGAGAACCTCGCGCGGGTGCTGTCGGCCGGGCGGCTCGCCCCCGACCTGCTGATGCGGGCGCCGGAGGCGGTGGCGCTGCTCGGGGAGGGCGACGGGGGCGGGCTCGCGCCGCGCGGGCGGGAGCAGTTGGAGGCGGAGATCCTCGCGGCGGTCGGGCGGGCCGAGGGGGCCGTGCAGGGGGTGACGGCGGCGCGCGGGGTACGGCGGCGGGAGCTGTTCCGGACGGCGGCGGCGGACATCGTGGCGTCGTACGGGACGGAGGCGCAGCCGGTGGTGGCCGATCCCGGGGCGTTGGTGGACCGGGTGGGGGCGGCGGTGTCGGACCTGACGGCGGCGACGCTGGCGGGGACCCTGCGGGCGGTGGTGCGGGAGGGCTGGGGCGATGAGCTGCCGACCCGGTTCGCGATCATCGGGATGGGGCGGTTCGGGGGGCACGAGCTGGGTTACGGGTCGGACGCGGACGTGCTGTTCGTGCACGAGCCCCGGGACGGGGTCGGGGAGCGGGAGGCCGGGGAGGCCGCGAACCGGGTGGTCACGGAGATGCGACGGCTGCTGCAGGTGTCGAGCGCCGATCCGCCGCTGATCGTGGACGCGGACCTGCGGCCGGAGGGGAAGTCGGGGCCGATGGTGCGGACGCTCGGGTCGTACGCGGCCTACTACCGGCGCTGGTCGCTGGTGTGGGAGTCGCACGCGCTGCTGCGGGCGGAGGTGGTGGCGGGGGACGCGGAGCTGGGGCGGCGGTTCCTCGATCTGGTCGATCCGCTGCGGTATCCGCGGGCGGGGCTGGGCGAGGACGCGGTGCGGGAGATCCGGCGGCTGAAGGCGCGGATGGAGTCGGAGCGGATGCCTCGCGGCGCGGATCCGAAACTGCACGTGAAGCTGGGGCCGGGAGGGCTCGCGGACGTGGAGTGGACCGTGCAGTTGGCGCAGTTGCGGCACGGGCACGAGGTGGCGGGGCTGCGGACCACGCGGACCCGGGCGGCGCTGGTCGCCGCGCGCGAGGCGGGGCTGGTGGGGGAGGAGGACGCGCGGATCCTGGACGAGGCGTGGGTGCTGGCGACGCGGGTGCGGAACGCGGTGATGCTGGTGCGGGGGCGGGCCGGGGACACGTTCCCTAGCGAGAGCCGGGAACTGGCGGCGGTGGGGCGGTATCTGGGGTACGGGGACGGGCATGCCGGGGACATGCTGGACGCGTATCGGCGGTCGGCTCGGCGGGCTCGGGGGGTGGTGGAGGCGTTGTTCTACGGGGCGTGACGGGGTGGGTGGGACGCGGCAGGTGTGGGGTGGGTCGGGGGTGTGGGGGTGTGGGGGTGTGGGGGTGTGGCGAGTCCGCCGCGGGACGGGCGGGCTTCCGTCGGCCGACCGTCCCGTCCCTCGCGCCTAGCTAAGCGGCGGACTGCGCCACACCCCCACAGCCCACTCCGCCCGGCCGGCGAGTGCAGGCCGCATCACCGCGGGCAGTCGTGCCTCCCCCAGTGCCTGAACGGCCTGGGAGGTACCCCCAGGGGCGGCACGGGTGGGCGCGGCGGCACCCCGTCAGCGCCGGGCCGCGCCACCCCCCGGCGCCGGAACAGTCACCGCGCCCCGTACAACCCCCGGCACCCGCGGCAGCGCGTACGGCACCTTCCCGTACCACGCCGAAGCCACCAGGAATCCGAAGCACAGGCACAGCACACCTCCCACCGCGTCCAGCCAGAAGTGGTTGGCCGTCGCGACGATGACGATCAGGGTGAGTGCCGGGTAGAGCAGGCCCAGGACCCGCACCCACGGCACCGAGGCGAGGGCGAAGATCGTCAGGCCGCACCACAGTGACCACCCGATGTGCATGGACGGCATCGCGGCGTACTGGTTGGACATGTTCTTCAGGTCGCCGGACGCCATCGAGCCCCATGTCTGGTGGACCATGACGGTGTCTATGAAGCCGCCGCCGTTCATCAGGCGGGGCGGGGCGAGGGGGTACAGGTAGTAGCCGGCCAGCGCGACGCCCGTGGTCGCGAAGAGGGCCAGCCGGGTCGCCGCGTACCGGCCGGGGTGGCTGCGGAAGAGCCAGACCAGCACGGCGAGGGTGATCACGAAGTGCAGGGTGGCGTAGTAGTAGTTCATGCCCACGATCAGCCAAGTCACCGAGTTCACGGCGTGGTTGACCGACTGCTCGACGGCGATGCCGAGTTGGTGTTCCAGGCGCCAGATCCAGTCGGCGTTGCGCAGGGCCTGACCGCGTTGTTCGGGTACCGCGTTGCGGACCAGTGAGTACGTCCAGTAACTGAGCGCGATCAGCAGGATCTCGAACCACAGGCGGGGCCGGCGCGGGGTGCGCGGGCGGCTGCGGCGACCGGGCCGGGCCGGGGCCGTGACCGGCTGCGGAACGGCCTCTTCGCGGCCTTCCGTCGTCGTCACGGTCGTGTCACCCATAGGCACAGAGTCTGCCAGAAAAGCCCTCTTGGACCGATCATCCCTCCGTCGGGTTCTGGACGCATGTTCTACGACGGTCGGAGGGTGCCCGCTCCCCCTTGAGAAGGAGTCAGTCGCGCCGGCGGCCCTGGGGCGCCGAGGCCGTCGAGCCGCGGACCACCAGCTCCGGCATGAACACGAACTCGCTGTGCGGGGCCGGGGTCCCGCCGATCTCCTCCAGCAGCGTACGTACCGCGGCCTGGCCCATCGCCGGGACCGGTTTGCGGACCGTGGTCAGCGGCGGGTCGGTGAAGGCGATCAGCGGGGAGTCGTCGAAGCCGACGACCGAGATGTCCTTCGGGACGTCCAGGCCGCGCTGCCGGGCCGCCCGTATCGCGCCCAGCGCCATCATGTCGCTGGCGCAGACCACGGCGGTGCAGTCCCGTTCGATCAGGGCGAGGGCGGCGGCCTGGCCGCCCTCCAGGGTGTAGAGGGAGTGCTGGACGAGTTCGGACTCGATCTGGGCGGGCGGGAGGTCCAGCAGGTCCTGTACGGCCCGGATGAAGCCCTCGATCTTGCGCTGCACCGGGACGAAGCGCTTGGGGCCGAGCGCCAGGCCGATGCGGGTGTGGCCGAGGGAGGCCAGGTGCGTGACGGCCAGGTTCATCGCGGCGCGGTCGTCGGGCGAGATGAACGGCGCCTGCACCTTCGGGGAGAAGCCGTCCACCAGGACGAAGGGCACGCCCTGCGCGCGCAGCCGTTCGTAGCGCTGCATGTCCGCGTTGGTGTCGGCGTGCAGGCCCGAGACGTAGATGATGCCGGCCACGCCGCGGTCGACCAGCATCTCCGTCAGCTCGTCCTCGGTGGAGCCGCCGGGGGTCTGGGTGGCGAGCACCGGGGTGTAGCCCTGCCGGGTCAGGGCCTGGCCGATGACCTGGGCCAGGGCCGGGAAGATCGGGTTCTCCAGTTCCGGCGTGATCAGGCCGACCAGGCCCTCGCTGCGCTGGCGCAGGCGTACCGGGCGCTCGTAGCCGAGGACGTCCAGCGCGGCGAGTACGGACTGACGGGTGGTGGCGGCGACGCCCGGCTTGCCGTTGAGGACGCGGCTGACGGTCGCCTCGCTCACCCCCGCCTGGGCGGCGATGTCGGCAAGCCGTGTGGTCACAGGGGTGGACTGTACCGGGCGGTGCGCCGCTTGCCCACCGATCGGTCGCCGTGGGCGACTTGTCGGACGCCCCCGCGCGGGCTGCTGCGTCATCGCGCTCCCTCAAGATGTTGACGGCAAGAACTTGCAGAGTCTTGCACAACCGGCCGCTGAGCGGTCGACCCCCGCAAACAAGCGTCTCATGACGGTCGCCGGCAGGTCACACCCGCATAACGTCGGAGACTTCTTGCACTTTTTTTCTGCAAGGTCTTTCGAAACGCTTTCAGCGCTGTTACGTTCTCGTCGCCCGGCGGCGGCGATGGCGCGGTCGGCAAGTCGACAGGGGCGGCGGACGGGACCGCCCCTGCGTACCCGGGCTTTCACCCTCAAGGAGAACTCATGCGGCGTGGCATAGCGGCCACCGCGCTGGTGGCGTCCCTCGCCCTCGCGGCGACGGCCTGCGGCGGGAGCGACAGCGGCGACTCGGCCGACGGACCGGTGACCATCACCTACTGGGACACCTCCAACGCGACCAACGAGGCGCCGACGTACCAGGCCCTGGTCAAGGAGTTCGAGGCGGCCAACAAGGACATCAAGGTCAACTTCGTCAACGTCCCCTTCGACCAGGCGCAGAACAAGTTCGACACCGCCGCCGGCAGCAAGGGCGCGCCCGATGTGCTGCGCGCCGAGGTCGGGTGGACGCCCGCCTTCGCCAAGAAGGGCTTCTTCCTGCCGCTGGACGGCACCGAGGCCCTCGCCGACCAGGACGAGTTCCAGAGCAGCCTGATCGAGCAGGCCCAGTACGAGGGCAAGACGTACGGCGTTCCGCTGGTCACCGACACCCTCGCGCTCGTGTACAACAAGGAGCTGTTCGACAAGGCCGGGGTCGAGGCGCCGAAGACCTGGGACGACCTGAAGCAGGCCGCCGCCACGATCAAGGCGAAGACCGGCGTCGACGGGTACCTCGGCTCGACCGCCGGGTACTACGGCCAGCCGTTCCTGTACGGCGAGGGCACCGACACCGTGGACGCCGCGGGCAAGAAGATCACCATCGCCTCGGCGGCGGCGAAGAAGGCGTACCAGACCTGGCTGGGGCTGTTCGACGGCAAGGGCCTGGGCAAGGCCGACACCACCGCCGACGCCTACGCGCACAAGCAGGACGCCTTCGTCAACGGCGAGGTCGCCTCGATCATCGAAGGTCCCTGGGAGATCACCAACTTCTACAAGGGCTCCGCCTTCAAGGACAAGAGCAACCTGGGGATCGCCACCGTCCCGGCCGGGTCGACGGGCAAGGCGGGGGCGCCGACCGGCGGGCACAACCTGTCCGTGTACGCCGGCTCCGACCAGGCGCACCAGGCGGCCGCGCTGAAGTTCGTCAACTTCATGACCTCCGCGAAGTCGCAGGAGACCGTCGCGCTGAAGAACTCCACGCTGCCGACGCGCGACGACGCCTACACGGACGAGGTGAAGGCCGACCCGGGCATCGCCGGCTACCAGGGGGTGCTGGCCGCCGCCCAGCCGCGCCCGGCGCTGCCCGAGTACAGCTCCCTGTGGACCCCGCTCGACGACGAACTGCCGCTGATCGCCAGCGGCAAGAAGTCCCTGGACGAGGGGCTGGGCGACGCCGAGACCGCGTTCACCAAGCTGGTGCCCGACTTCAGCAAGTGAGCCCGGGTGACCGCCGGACCACCCGTCCCAGGGGGGAACGGGGACCCGGCGGTCACCGGCCCAGGTGCCGAACCCCTTGATCCGCTTGATCCGCAGGATTCCGAGAAGGTTGTCGAACCATGACAGTCACCATCGACCGCGCCACCGGCAGGCGCCGCGGTGACCAGGCGCCGCGCCCCGGCTGGGGCACGCGTCTGAGATACGGATACCAGAAACACTGGTACGCCTACGCCATGATCGCCCCGGTCGTCGTCGTGCTCGGCGTCCTGGTGCTGTACCCGCTGGCCTACGGCTTCTACCTCACCCTCACCGACGCCGACAGCCTCAACTCGGCGCGCACCATCGGCGTCAACGAGATCGAGGCCACCTACAAGTTCGTCGGGCTCGACAACTACGCCGACATCCTGTGGGGCGAGACGGCCTACGACCGCTTCTGGTCGCACTTCGTCTGGACGGTGGTGTGGACGGCCGCCTGTGTCACCCTGCACTACTGCATCGGCCTGGGCCTGGCCCTGCTGCTCAACCAGAAGCACCTGCGCGGGCGCACCTTCTACCGGCTGATCCTGGTGCTGCCCTGGGCCGTGCCGACCTTCGTGACCGTGTTCGGCTGGCGGTTCATGCTCGCGGACAGCGGGATCATCAACAGCGCGCTGGAGGCACTGCACCTGCCGACGCCGCTGTGGCTGGAGGACACCTTCTGGCAGCGGTTCGCCGCCATCATGGTCAACACCTGGTGCGGGGTGCCGTTCATGATGGTCTCGCTGCTCGGCGGGCTCCAGTCGATCGACGCCTCGCTGTACGAGGCCGCCGAGATGGACGGCGCGAACGCCTGGCAGCGGTTCCGGCACGTGACGCTGCCGGGGCTCAGGTCGGTCAGTTCGACGGTGGTGCTGCTGGGCATCATCTGGACCTTCAACCAGTTCGCCATCATCTTCCTGCTGTTCGGCAACACCGCGCCGGACGCGCAGATCCTGGTCACCTGGGCCTACCAGCTCGGCTTCGGGCAGCAGCCGCGCGAGTTCGCGCAGTCCGCCGCCTACGGCATCCTGCTGCTGGCCGTCCTGATCGTCTTCACCTCCTTCTACCGCCGCTGGCTGAACCGCGATGACCAGCAGCTCGCGATCTGAGGCATCCACCATGACCACCACCACCGTCACCCCGGCGACCGGTCCGGCGGAGCAGGCCGACGCCCCGCGCGGCACGGCGCGGCGCGGCCGGCGCGGTGCGGGCAACGCCCTCGCCTCGCACGGCGTCCTGATCGTCGCCTCGCTGATCGCCCTGTTCCCCATCGCCTGGCTGGTCTTCCTGTCCCTCGGCCCGGACAAGGACGACTATCTGCACCCCGGCGAGATCTGGGGGAAGATGACGTTCGACAACTACTCGTTCGTCCTCCAGAACACCAACTTCTGGGAGTGGCTGAAGAGTTCGCTGATCGTCTCGCTGGGCACCACGGTCATCGGCGTGATGGTCGCCGCGACCACCGGGTACGCCGTCTCCCGGATGCGGTTCCCCGGTTACCGGAAGCTGATGTGGGTGCTGCTGCTGACGCAGATGTTCCCCATCGCCGTGCTCATCGTGCCGATGTACCAGATCCTGTCCGAGCTCCAGCTGATCGACAGCTATCTCGGCCTGGTCCTGGTCTACTGCTCGACCGCGGTGCCGTACTGCGCCTGGCTGCTCAAGGGGTACTTCGACACCATCCCGTTCGAGATCGACGAGGCGGGGCGGGTCGACGGGCTGTCGCCGTTCGGCACCTTCTTCCGGCTGATCCTGCCGCTGGCCCGGCCGGGCCTCGCGGTGGCCGGCTTCTACAGCTTCATCACGGCCTTCGGCGAGGTCGCGTTCGCCTCGACGTTCATGCTGTCCGACACCAAGTACACCTTCGCGGTCGGGCTGCAGAGCTTCGTCAGCGAGCACGACGCGCAGCGCAACCTGATGGCCGCGACCGCCGTGCTGATCGCCATACCCGTGTCCGGCTTCTTCTACCTCGTGCAGAAGAACCTGGTCACCGGCCTCACGGCGGGCGGCACCAAGGGCTGAGCCCGCTGCCCCTCCTGCGGGCCTTGGCCTACGGGCCCCACCTACTGGTGGCGGTCGCGGTGCCCATCCGACCCCGCAGCCCCGCGACCGCCTCCTTCCGTCCCCCGCCCACGCTTCCCTGTTCCCGTCACGCCCCAAGGACGACATGAGCCAGCAGCACTCCGCAGCCCAGGCCCCCACTTCCCGGACCGCATCGGCCGTCGCCACCGTCGCCCGGCGCCGCGACTGGTGGCGGGACGCCGTCATCTACCAGGTGTATCCGCGCAGCTTCGCCGACAGCAACGGTGACGGCATGGGCGACCTGGAAGGCGTCCGCACCCGTCTGCCCTACCTCCGCGACCTCGGGGTGGACGCGGTGTGGCTCAGCCCCTTCTACGCCTCGCCGCAGGCCGACGGCGGCTACGACGTGGCCGACTACCGGGCCGTCGACCCCATGTTCGGCACCCTGCTGGACGCCGACGCGCTGATCCGCGACGCCCACCAGCTGGGCCTGCGGATCATCGTCGACCTGGTGCCGAACCACTCCTCCGACCAGCACGAGTGGTTCAAGCGGGCCCTCGCCGAGGGCCCCGGCTCCCCGCTGCGGGACCGCTACCACTTCCGCCCCGGCAAGGGCGAGCACGGCGAACTGCCGCCCAACGACTGGGAGTCCATCTTCGGCGGCCCGGCCTGGACCCGGGTCCCGGACGGCGAGTGGTACCTGCACCTGTTCGCCCCCGAGCAGCCCGACTTCAACTGGGAGCACCCGGCGGTCGGCGACGAGTTCCGCTCGATCCTGCGCTTCTGGCTGGACATCGGCGTCGACGGCTTCCGCATCGACGTCGCGCACGGCCTGGTGAAGGCGGCGGGCCTGCCCGACCTGGGGAACCACGAGCAGCTGAAACTGCTGGGCAACGATGTCATGCCGTTCTTCGACCAGGACGGCGTGCACGAGGTGTACCGCCAGTGGCGCCTGATCCTCGACGAGTACTCCGGCGAACGCATCTTCGTCGCGGAGGCGTGGACGCCGACGGTCGAGCGCACCGCCCACTACGTCCGCCCGGACGAGCTGCACCAGGCGTTCAACTTCCAGTACCTGAGCACCCATTGGGACGCCGAGGAACTGCGCGGCGTCATCGACCGCACCCTGGAGGCGATGCGCCCGGTCGGCGCCCCCTCCACCTGGGTCCTCTCCAACCACGACGTCACCCGGCACACCACCCGCTTCGCCAACCCGGCCGGGCTGGGTACGCAGATCCGGCTGCCCGGCGACCGCGCACTGGGCCTGCGCCGGGCCCGCGCCGCCACCCTGCTGATGCTGGCGCTGCCCGGTTCGGCGTACGTCTACCAGGGCGAGGAACTCGGCCTCCCGGACGTCACCGACCTGCCCGACGAGGTGCGCCAGGACCCCGCCTACTTCCGGGGCGCCGGCCAGGACGGTTTCCGCGACGGCTGCCGGGTGCCGATCCCGTGGACCCGTACCGGATCGTCGTACGGCTTCGGGGACGGCGGGAGCTGGCTGCCGCAGCCGGCCGGCTGGGGCGAGCTGAGCGTCGAGGCGCAGACCGGGGTGGCCGGCTCCACCCTGGAGCTGTACCGCGCGGCCCTGGCCGTCCGCCGCGCACAGCCCGACCTGGGCGCGGGCGACGCGGTGGAGTGGCTGCGCGCCCCGGAGGGCGTACTGGCCTTCCGGCGCGGCGAGTTCGTCTGCGTGGCCAACACCACCGGTGAGTCGGTCACGGTGCCGGTGCACGGGCGGGTGCTGCTGGCCAGCGGCGAGGTGACCGAGGCGGACGGCGAGGCGAAGGTGCCGGCGGACACCACGGTGTGGTGGACCCGGGCCTGACGGCCTGCCCGGTCGCGGGCCCGTCGCTCCTCGCGGCCTGCCCGGTCCGGGGCCCGTCGCTCCTCGCGGGGCGGCGGGCCCTTCGGCCTACGATCTGACGGTGAGATCAGGGGAGACGGTGACAGCAGGGGAGCGGGCGGTCGCGACCGTCGTGGGCGCGGCGGTGGGCGACGCGCTGGGCGCCCCGTTCGAGTTCGGCCCCGCGGGTGCCTTCTCCGGGCGGTTCCCCGAGCCGGGGGCCGGCGAGATGTGCGGCGGCGGTGGCTGGGACCCCGGGGAGGCCACCGACGACACGCAGATGGCCGTCCTGGTGGGGGAGTCGCTGCTGGCGCGCGGCGGGCTCGACCTGCCGGACGTCTTCGACCGCTTCCGGCGCTGGGCGGCGGCCGACCCCAAGGACATCGGGCTCCAGACCGAGGACGTGCTGACCAACGGCATGCCCTGGGACACGGCCGCGGCGGCGCACTTCCGGGTCAACCAGCGCGCGGCGGGCAACGGCGCGCTCATGCGGGCGGCCACCTCCGCCGTGTACTTCGCGCGGGCCGGGCAGGCGGCCACCATGGACGCCGCCCGGCGCATCGCCGCCCTCACCCACGGCGACCGCGCCGCCTGGGAAGGCACCGCCGTCTACCACGAACTGGTCCGGCAGGCCCTGGCGGGCGGCGACCCGCTCGCCGCCGTTCCCGAGGCGTTGGCCCTGGTCCACCCCGACCACCGCCCGCGCTACGCCACCGTCCTGGACCCCGGCTGGCACCCCGACGAGGCGACCGAGTTCAACGGTGCCGTCTGGCCCTGCCTGGGGTCGGCCGTCTGGGCGGTGCACACCACCTCCGGCTTCGTGGCGGTGGTCCGCGCGGCGATCGACCTCGGCGGTGACACGGACACCGTCGCCGCGGTGACGGGCGGACTGGCCGGAGCCGTCCACGGGCCGGCCGCGATCCCCGCCCGCTGGACCGAGCCGCTGCATGTGCCGCTGCCGGGTTTCGGCGGGCGTGTGCTGCGGCTCGACGACCTGATCGGGCTGGCACGGCGCCTCGGCGACGGCACGGACTGAAATCCCGCCGCAACTTCCGCCCGAGCACTGCCCTTTCCGGCGGCGGGCCCTTAACATCTGCGTCACCGCAAGGTTTCAGAAACCTTGCAGCAAGAGCCTTCAACGAAGAAGGGCCCCCACATGGCACGCAAATCCCTCCTCCTCGGCGCCGCCGCGCTCACCGCGGCCGCCCTTGTCATGAACCCGTCCACTCCGGCCCAGGCGTCGCCCCCCGGCACCAAGGACGTCACCGCCGTCCTCTTCGAGTGGAGCTTCGCCTCGGTCGCCAAGGAGTGCACGAACACCCTCGGCCCGGCCGGCTACGGCTATGTGCAGGTCTCCCCGCCCGCCGAGCACATACAGGGGTCCCAGTGGTGGACCTCGTACCAGCCCGTCAGTTACAAGATCGCCGGCCGGCTCGGGGACCGGGCCGCCTTCCAGTCCATGGTGAACACCTGCCACGCGGCCGGTGTGAAGGTGGTCGCCGACGCGGTCGTCAACCACATGTCCGCGGGCAGCGGCACCGGCACCGGCGGCTCGGCGTACACGAAGTACGACTACCCCGGGCTGTACTCGGCGGCCGACTTCGACGACTGCACCGCGCAGATCAGCAACTACGCCGACCGCGCCAACGTCCAGAACTGCGAACTGGTCGGCCTCGCCGACCTCGACACCGGCGAGAGCTATGTGCGCGGCGCCATCGCCGGGTACCTCAACGACCTGCTCTCCCTCGGCGTGGACGGCTTCCGGATCGACGCCGCCAAGCACATCCCGGCCGCCGACCTCGCCAACATCAAGTCCCGGCTCAGCAACCCGTCCGTGTACTGGAAGCAGGAGGTCATCTACGGCGCCGGCGAGGCCGTCCAGCCCACCGAGTACACCGGCAACGGGGACGTGCAGGAGTTCCGGTACGCCTACGACCTCAAGCGGGTCTTCAACAACGAGAACCTCGCCTACCTGAAGAACTACGGCGAGGGCTGGGGGTACATGAGCAGCTCCGTCTCCGGTGTCTTCGTCGACAACCACGACACCGAGCGGGGCGGCTCCACCCTCAACTACAAGGACGGCGCCAACTACACCCTCGCCAACGTCTTCATGCTGGCCTGGCCCTACGGTGCCCCGGACGTCAACTCCGGCTACGAGTGGTCCAGCACGGACGCCGGGCCGCCGGGCGGCGGCACGGTGAACGCCTGCTGGCAGGACGGCTGGAAGTGCCAGCACGCCTGGCCGGAGATCAAGTCGATGGTGGCGTTCCGCAACGCCGTGCGCGGCGAGTCGGTCACCAACTGGTGGGACAACGGGGGCGACGCCATCGCCTTCGGCCGGGGCGCCAAGGGCTTCGTCGCCCTCAACCACGAGAGCGGCTCGCTGTCCCGGACCTACCAGACCTCCCTGCCCGCCGGGACGTACTGCGACGTCCAGAGCGGTACGACGGTGAGCGTGAACGGCTCCGGCCAGTTCACCGCCACCCTGGGCGCCAACACCGCGCTGGCTCTGTACGCCGGTAAGTCCAGCTGCTGAGCACCCCTCCGACGCAAGGGCCGTGAAATGTCTTTCCGTTACTTTCACGGCCCTTGCTGCAAGCCTTGCGGCGGCGCTACCGTCTCGCCGGGGTCGGACCCGTGAACGAGCCGCCAGCAGCAAGGAGTTCCACCGGTGATACCGAGACGCCCGGCGCCGAGCAGGCGCCGCACCACCACCCGTGCCCGGCGGGTCGCGGCCCTCACCGTCGCCGCCCTCGTGGCGACGCTGGTCCAGCCCCTCGCCGCCACCGCCGCGAGTCCGCCGCCGCCCCCGTCGGACGCGAAGCTCGTAAAGACGGCGGCCCGCAACGACCTCACCCGCGAGCAGTTCTACTTCGTCCTGCCGGACCGTTTCGCCAACGGTGACACCGGCAACGACAAGGGCGGCCTCACCGGCTCCCGCCTGGCCACCGGCTACGACCCCACCGACAAGGGCTTCTACCAGGGCGGCGATCTCAAGGGCCTGACCCGGAAGCTCGACTACATCAAGGACCTGGGCACCACCGCCATCTGGATGGCGCCGATCTTCAAGAACCGTCCCGTGCAGGGCACGGGAGCCGGGGGTACCTCCCAGGCATTAAGCACTGGGGGAGCCTCCGCCGGCTACCACGGTTACTGGATCACCGACTTCACCCAGGTCGACCCGCACTTCGGCACCAACAAGGACCTGGAGACCCTCATCGCCAAGGCGCACGCCAAGGGCATGAAGGTCTTCTTCGACGTCATCACCAACCACACCGCCGACGTCGTCGACTACGCGGAGAAGTCCTACGGCTACCTCTCCAAGGGCGCGTTCCCGTACCTGACGGAGGACGGCGAGCCCTTCGACGACGCCGACACCTCCGCGGACTTCCCCGCCGTCGACGCCGACTCCTTCCCGTACACGCCCCAGGTCACCAGCGACGCCAAGGTCCCCGCCTGGCTCAACGACCCCACGATGTACCACAACCGCGGCGACTCCACCTGGGCCGGCGAGTCCGCCGAGTACGGCGACTTCAACGGCCTGGACGACCTGTGGACCGAGCGTCCCGAGGTGGTCAGCGGCATGGAGAAGATCTACCAGCGCTGGGTGCGGGACTTCGACATCGACGGCTTCCGGATCGACACCGTGAAACACGTCGACATGGAGTTCTGGACCCAGTGGGCCACCGCGCTCGACGCCTACGCCGCCAAGCGGGGCCGGGACGACTTCTTCATGTTCGGCGAGGTCTACTCCGCCGACACCTCCGTCACCGCCCCGTACGTCACCGAGGGCCGCCTCGACGCCACCCTCGACTTCCCCTTCCAGGACGCCGCCCGCGCCTACGCCTCGCAGGGCGGCAGCGCCCAGAAGCTCGCCTCGGTCTTCGCCGACGACTACGCGTACACGACCGACAAGGCCAACGCCTACGAACAGGTCACCTTCCTCGGCAACCACGACATGGGCCGGATCGGCTCCTTCCTCAAGCAGGACGACCCCGACGCCACCGACGCCGAACTGCTGAGGAAGGCGAAGCTCGCCAACGAGCTGATGTTCCTCAGCCGCGGCAACCCGGTCGTCTACTACGGCGACGAGCAGGGCTTCACCGGGGCGGGCGGCGACAAGGACGCCCGCCAGCCGATGTTCGCCTCCCGCACCGCCGACTACCTCGACGACGACCAGCTCGGCACCGACCGCACCCACGCCGAGGACGCCTACGACACCAGCGCCCCGCTCTACCGGCAGATCAGCGCCCTCGCCAAGCTCCGGAAGGCCAACCCGGCGCTCACCGACGGCGTCCAGACCGAGCGGTACGCGGCCGAGGGCGCCGGTGTCTACGCGGTGTCCCGCACGGACCCCGGCACCGGCACCGAGTACGTCGTCGCCTTCAACAACGCGGCGCGGGAGAAGACGGCCACCTTCGCCACCGGCTCCCCCCGGATGTCCTTCCGGGGCGTCTACGGCACCGACGCCACCGCCCGCACCGACGCCGACAACAAGCTCACCGTCACCGTCCCGGCCGGTTCCGCCGTCGTCCTGAAGGCCACCGGCAAGCTCGCCGCCCCCGCCACCAAGCCCACCGTCACCCTCACCGCCCCCGACCCCGGCGCCACCGGCACCGTGGAGCTGACGGCGGACGTCACCGGCGGTCAGCTGAACCGGGTCGTCTTCGCCGCCCAGACCGGCGACGGCCAGTGGCGCACCCTCGGCTCCGCCGACCACGCCCCCTACCGGGTCACCGACACCATCGACGCGGACACCCCGGCCGGTACCGCCCTGCGCTACAAGGCGGTCGTCGTCGACTCGGCCGGCCGCACCGCGAGCGCGACGGCCGCCTCCACCACCGGCACCCCGCCCGCCGCGGAGGTCCCCACCGCCGCCTCCCGGGACTACGCGATCGTCCACTACCAGCGCCCGGACGGGAACTACGCCGACTGGAACCTGTACGCCTGGGGCGACCTGTCCGACGGCGAGGCGACCACCTGGCCGGCCGGCCACCCCTTCACCGGCCGGGACGCCTACGGCGCCTTCGCCTACGTCAAGCTGAAGCCGGGCGCCTCGAACGTCTCCTTCCTCGTCGTCGACAAGGACGGCACCAAGGACGTCGCCGCCGACCGCACCATCGACGTCACGGCGACCGGCGAGGTGTGGATCAAGCAGGGCGAGGAGAAGGTCATCACCGAACGGCCGGACTACCCGGCCCAGGACACCACCAAGGCCGTACTCCACTACCACCGCGCCGACGGCGACTACGCCGGCTGGGGACTGCACGTCTGGTCCGGCGCCGCGAACCCCACCGACTGGTCGAAGCCCCTTCAGCCGGTGGACACTGACTCCTATGGCGCGGTCTACGAGGTACCGCTCACCGAGGGTGCCACCAGCCTCAGCTACATCCTGCACAACGGCGACGAGAAGGACCTCCCCACCGACCAGACCCTGGACCTCACGGCCAACGGCCACGAGGTGTGGCTGATGGGCGGCGCGGAGAAGTACCTGCTGCCGCAGCCGGCCGGCTCGGCCGCGGCCGTCGACCTGACCACGTCCAAGGCGGTCTGGATCGACCGGAACACCGTCGCCTGGACCGGCTCGGACGCCGCCGCCTCCACCCAGCTCCGCTACTCCGCCACCGGCTCCCTCAAGGCCGAGGGCGGCGTGCTGACCAGCACCGACGAGCGCTGGCTCCGGCTGACCAAAACCACCCTCACCGACGCCCAGCAGGCGAAGTACCCGCACCTGAAGGAGTACACCGCCTGGTCCGTCGACCCCCGTGACCAGGGCCGGGTCCGCGAGGCCCTGCGTGGCCAGGTCGTCGCCTCGCAGCTGGCCGCCAACGGGGCGGTGCTCGCGGCGACCGGGGTACAGATCGCCGGCGCCCTCGACGACCTCTACCCCGAGGCCACCGACGCGGACCTCGGTCCGGTCTTCGACCGCGAGGGCCGCCCCACCCTCTCCGTCTGGGCCCCGACGGCCCAGCACGTCTCCCTCGAGATCGGCGGCGGCACCGCCCGCATGCACCGGGACGACCGGACCGGCGTCTGGTCCGTCACCGGCCCCAAGTCCTGGCAGCACAAGCCCTACCGGTACGCCGTGACGGTCTGGGCACCCGACGCGGGCGCGGTCGTCACCAACAAGGTGACCGACCCGTACTCCGTCGCCCTCACCGCCGACTCGAAGCGCAGCCTCGTCGTCGACCTCGCCGACAAGTCCCTGGCCCCCGCCGACTGGACCACGTACACGAAGCCGAAGGCCGTCGCCCTGCGCGACGCCCAGATCCAGGAACTGCACGTCCGGGACTTCTCCGTCGCGGACCGGACGGCCTCGGACCCCGGCACCTACCTGGCCTTCACCGACCAGGACAGCGACGGCTCGAAGCACTTGCGCGAGTTGGCGAAGGCCGGCACCTCGTACGTGCACCTCCTGCCCGTCTTCGACATCGCGACGATCCCGGAGCGGACCGCCGACCAGGCCACCGTCGACTGCGACCTCGCCGCCCTGCCCGCCGACTCGGCGAAGCAGCAGGAGTGCGTGGCGAAGGCCGCCGCGCGGGACGCCTACAACTGGGGGTACGACCCGTACCACTACACGGTCCCCGAGGGCTCCTACGCCACCGACCCGGACGGCACGGCCCGGACCGTCGAGTTCCGCGAGATGGTCAAGGCGCTGAACGAGGACGGGCTGCGGGTCGTCATGGACGTCGTCTACAACCACACGGCGGCCAGTGGGCAGGCCGGGACGAGCGTCCTGGACCGGATCGTGCCCGGCTACTATCAGCGGCTGCTCGCCGACGGCTCGGTGGCGAACAGCACGTGCTGTGCGGGCACCGCCACCGAGAACGCCATGATGGGCAAGCTCGTCGTCGACTCGATCGTCACCTGGGCCAAGCAGTACAAGGTCGACGGCTTCCGCTTCGACCTCATGGGCCACCACCCCAAGGCCAACATCCTGGCGGTCCGCGAGGCCCTCGACGCGCTCACCCTCGCCGAGGACGGCGTGGACGGCAAGAAGATCATCCTGTACGGCGAGGGCTGGAACTTCGGCGAGGTCGCCGACGACGCCCGCTTCGTACAGGCCACGCAGGCGAACATGGCCGGCACCGGCATCGCCACCTTCTCCGACCGGGCCCGCGACGCCGTACGCGGCGGCGGACCCTTCGACGAGGACCCGGGCGTGCAGGGCTTCGCCTCCGGTCTGTACACCGACCCCAACGGCTCGGCGGCGAACGGCACCCCGGCCGAGCAGAAGGCCCGCCTCCTGCACTACCAGGACCTGATCAAGGTCGGTCTGACCGGCAACCTGGCCGACTACACCTTCACCGACACCGCCGGCGAGCAGGTCAAGGGCTCCGACGTCGACTACAACGGCGCCCCCGCCGGCTACGCGGCGGCCCCCGGCGACGCCCTCGCCTACGCCGACGCGCACGACAACGAGTCCCTGTTCGACGCCCTCACCTACAAACTGCCGGCCGGCACCTCGGCCGACGACCGGGCCCGGATGCAAATCCTCGCGCTGGCCACCGCCGCCCTCTCGCAGGGCCCGGCGCTCTCCCAGGCCGGCACCGACCTGCTGCGCTCCAAGTCGCTGGACCGCAACTCCTACGACAGCGGCGACTGGTTCAACGCCATCCACTGGAACTGCGCCGACGGCAACGGCTTCGGCCGCGGCCTGCCGATGGCCGCCGACAACGAGTCCAAGTGGCCGTACGCCGGACCGCTGCTCAGCTCGGTCCGGGTCGGCTGCCCGGGGATCGAGGGCACCTCGGCGGCCTACCGGGACCTGCTGACCATCCGTACGACGGAGGCGGACTTCTCCCTCGCCTCCACCGAGCAGGTCCAGTCCCGCCTCGCCTTCCCGCTGTCCGGTACGGCCGAGACCCCGGGCGTGCTCACCATGACCCTCGGTGACCTCGTCGTGGTCTTCAACGCCACC
This sequence comes from Streptomyces sp. JW3, assembly GCF_052216785.1. NCBI lineage: Bacteria > Bacillati > Actinomycetota > Actinomycetes > Kitasatosporales > Streptomycetaceae > Streptomyces > Streptomyces sp. JW3. Next base: position 76,959 of record NZ_JBQOUX010000017.1, read on the forward strand.
CCGGACACCCAGGACCAGCGGATCGACGCGGCGGCCGGCACCGACTACCGCCTGCACCCGGTGCAGGCGGCCGGGTCGGACGCGGTGGTGAAGGACGCCACCTACGCCGCGGGCACCTTCACCGTCCCGGCCCGCACGGTGGCCGTCTTCACCCGGGCCGGCTGACCGGTCCTGCGGTTAGGGTGCTCCTGTCCCGTACGCCAGAACAGGAGCACCCATGCCGCAGATCACCGTCGAGCGTTCCCCGGGCCTCGACCACGTCGACTGGGCGGAGTTCGCGCTCGACCTGCACACGGTGGTCGTCGAGACGGCGGCGGCCCGTCCGGAGGCGTGCAAGACCCGGGTGCTGCGCACCGAGGACGAGGTGGTCGGCGGCGAGCGCGAGCACCACGCCATCGTGAACGTCACGATCGCCCTGCTCCCGGGACGCACCGAGGAGACCAAGGCGCTGCTCACCGAACGGGTCGTGGAACTGCTGCGCAAGCACGCGCGGTCGACGACCGGGGACACCCTGCACCTGTCCGCCGAGGTGCGGGAGCTGGACGCGTCCTACCAGAAGGCCGTGGTCTAGAGCCTGACCTGGTCGGACGACAGGCTCTAGGCGATCAGCCCGGCCAGCCGGCCGACGAGTTCCGCGAACGGGCCGTCGGCCGGCTCGCTCTCCAGGACGCGGCGCAGCAGCGCGGCCGTCGCCTCGTCGTGGACGGCGCTCACCGCCAGCAGGGCGCCGAAGTCGTGGACGAGCTGCACCTCCAGTTCGGCCCGCGGCACCCGCCGCCCGTCCAGCCACAGCAGCGCCGTCGACTCGGCCAGCGAGATCCAGGACCGGACCACCAGTTCCAGCCGGGCGGGGGGCTCGGGGACCCGCAGGTGGGCGATGATCTGCTCGTACGCGGCCTGCCGTACCGAGTCGATCAGGGCGTTGGTGCTCGACGCGGTGGTCATGGCGCAGGCCGCGCCCGTGGGGGCGGCCGGGCCGCCGCGCATCAGGGCCGAGAAGCCCGGACCGTGTTCCGCCACGAAGTCGAAGAAGCGGCCCATCACCCGCAGCAGCCGGGCGCCCAGCGGGCCCTCGGGCGGTTCCGTGAACCGGCCCGCCAGGTCATCGGCGGCGCGTCGCAACGCGGCCTCGTACAGGCTGAGTTTGCCGGGGAAGTAGTGGTAGACGAGCGGGCGCGAGATGCCCGCGGCCGACGCTATCTCGTCGATCGAGACCTCGTCGGGAGAGCGGCGGCTGAAGAGTTCGAGGGCGACCCCGATCAACTGCTGCCGCCGCTCCTCCACGCCCATCCTGCGGCGTACCCCGGTAGTCATACGAACACCTTACCGATCGGATCCGGCCGAGATACGGGCCGGACCGGACAGCGGTGTTCACATGTCCAGCACGAGTCGCTCACCTCGGGCGCGCGAGACACAGATCAACATCGAGTCACCGCGCTCCGCGTCCGTCAGCAGCTCGTCCCGGTGGTCGATCTCCCCCGCCAGCACCCGCTGTTGGCAGGTCCCGCACCAGCCCTGCTCGCAGGAGTAGGGGGTGCGCGGCAGCTCCGCGCGCACGGCGGTCAGGATCGAGGTGTCGGGGCCCACCGTCAGGACCTGGCCGCTGCGGCGCAGCTCCACCTCGAACTCCCCGGCGCCGCCCGCCGCGCCGCGTGGCGCGAACCGTTCCAGGTGCGGGACCCGGCCGGGCGGCATCCGCTCGGCGACGGCCGCCATCATCGGCTCGGGGCCGCAGCAGTAGACCTCGGTGTCCTCGGGCAGGCCGGTGAGGAACGCGTCGAGGTCGGGGAGTCCCGCCTCGTCCTCGGCGACCACCGTGATCCGGTCGCCGTCCGGGTCCAGCTTGGCCAGTTCCTCCAGGAACGGCATCGCGGCCCGCGACCGGCCGCCGTACAGCAGCCGCCACTTGGTCCCCTCGGGCAGCGACCGCACCATCGGCAGCAGCGGGGTGATGCCGATCCCGCCCGCCACGAACACGTACGAGGCCGCCTCGACCAGCGGGAAGCGGTTCCGGGGCCCGCGCACCCGCAGTTCGGTGCCCTCCTGCACCTGCTCGTGCACCTCGCGCGAGCCGCCGCGCCCGTCCGCCACCAGCCGGGTGGCCACCGTGTAGGAGGAGGTGTCCTCCGGGTCGCCGCACAGCGAGTACTGCCGTACCAGCCCGGACGGCAGGACCAGGTCGAGGTGGGCCCCGGGGGTCCAGCGGGGCAGATCGTGCCCCTCCAGGCGCAGCAGCGCCACCCCGGCGGCGATCCGCTCGTGCGCCGTGACCAGCAGGGGCAGTTCACCGGCCGCGGGGGCGGGCTTCGGGGCCGGCGCGGCGGTGGGTGCTTTCCGTACCCGGCGCCGCAGCAGCAGCGCGGCACCGGCACCGGCCGCGGCGGCCATGACCGTCATCGTCATCCGCTTGTTGGACATTGCGTCAATGTACTGACGGGTAGGGGATCGGGGAACCCCTGCGGCAAGACTTGTTGACGTGGTTGTCAGCAAAGCGCCACGTTCGCGAACAGGCCCTAGCGCAGCCCCTTCACCGTCCGGCCGTCCTCCAGCGTGCCCGTCAGCTCGGCATGCGCCCCCTGCTCCGCCTCGGTCTCCAGTACGTGGCCCTCGGCCTCGGCGTCGATGCCGCCCGACGCCCGGACCGAGGTCAGGTCGTCGCTGCCGGCGGAGAGCAGGTACCAGCCGTGCTTCGCCGACTTCCACAGCACCCCGGCCAGCACCTGCGGCGCGCGCTCGCCGCACGCCGGGACGTCCTGGGCCTTCGCCACGACCGTCCCGTACCGGCCGCCCGGCGTGTGGAACTGGGCCAGCACCCGCGCCCCGGTACCCCGCCAGGTCTCCGCCCGGGTGCACACCCACGTCGCCGTCCCGGTCGCGTGCGGCAGCGGCTGCGCGGCGAACTCCCAGGCGTTCACCGCCCGCACCCCCTGCCCGCGCACCGTCCCCAGCGAGCAGGCGTACGGCGACCAGGCGCCGCGCGCCTTCGCGTCGGACACGTCCCGCTCGGCGCCGGGCCGGCCGGTGGTGAGGCGGGCCGGGACCAGTTCGCCCAGGTCGCTGAGCAGCCGGGTGGTGGCGTCGTCGGTCAGCTCCAGGGCGGTCCAGGAGCCGCAGTCGCCGGGCCGCTGGACCGGGCTGGCCAGCGGTGCGGTCACACCGTCGGTCAGGGCCAGACCGCGCGCGCCGGAGTCCGGCTCGGTCAGGTCCCGCTCGGCGGCCTTCGTCACCCAGGGCGCGGTCAGATAGCGCACGTTGCCGTCCGCCCGGCCCAGCACCACCGCGGTCGCCGCGTCCCGTCCGGCCGCGTCGGTGCGCGCCAGGTCGAGGGCGGCGCCGGCGGTGCCGTCCTTCGGCTCGGCGTAGCGGACGACGCGCAGACCGTCGTGGAGGATCACCACCCGGGCGGCGTCCACGGTGCCGGCGTAGAGGAGTTGGGGCGGGCCGGCCGGGCCGCCGGTGGGGGTGCCCGGCGTGGCGGAGACGCGTACCTTCGCGCCGGGGCGGGCCCAGACGGCCAGGGCGCGGCGCAGCAGGGCGCGGTCGCCGGTGCGGTCGCCGCGCGCCGGCCACACCGAGAAGTCGGTGCGGGCGGAGGTCCGCCAGGCGGTGGCGGAGACCGTGGTCAGCCGGGCGGGGTCGAGGGCGGCCCGCGCCGACTCGTTCTGCGCGTACGGCGGGGCGGCGGCGCCGTCCGGGCCCCAGCCGGCACCGGGCAGGGCGAGCAGCGCCCCGCCCGCCGCCAGCACCGCGCCGGCGGCCAGCGCGACCCGCAGCCGCTGCCGGCGCCGCATCAGATCGGTCGGCCGGGCCTGGAGGGAACAGGGGTCGAACTCGGGGGAGGAGAGCAGCGCGTGCCGCTCCGGGCCGGCCGGGACCGAGTCGGCCTCGGTGAGGGCCGCCGACGGGTCGGTCACGTCCGAGTCGGTGAGCACCTGCCGTACCTCGGGGTCGGACAGTCCCTCCAGACCGCGCAGGGTGTACGCGGCCCGGCCCGGGCCGGTGAGCGCGGACAGGGCCCGGTCCAGGGCGAGTTCGTCGGCGCCGCCGGGGCGCGGGAAGACCCGCAGGCCCCAGACCCGGGGGAGCAGTGGCGGCAGCTGGGAGCGGCTGGGCCAGGCCCGGCGGCGCAGTGGCCGGCCCGCGGCCAGCGCCGTGGTCACCACCCGCAGCCGGACCAGGGCGTACCCGGGGTCGCCGGCCCGGCCGTCGGCCTGCGCCGGGATCGCGGGGGCCGCGGTACGGCCGCGCGGCAGCGCGCGCTGGACCAGGGCGTGCGCGGTCAGGACCCGCCGGGTGCGGTTCAGGCCGGGCGGCAGCACCAGGTAGGCGAGCCGGACCAGCCGGGGATAGTGCTCGACGAGCGCGGCCTCGGCCTGTTCGACGCCGACGACCGGGTCGTCGGCGGACGGTGCGGGGCGCGGGGCGAGATCCTGTGACGGCACACCCAGCGCAACGAGCGATCCGGCGGATGGTCACCGGGGCACCGGATCACCGGGGGCCGGAGGGGCTACGGGGCCGCCGGCTCCGTGAGCTGTCGCGCGTAGTTCGCCATCGAGCGGCGGTAGCGCGGCAGATGGGGGGCGAGGGCGCCCAGTACCAGCGCCAGGCCCTCGCGGTCGCGGCCCAGGGCGGACAGGCACAGGGCCAGGACGGCCCGTACCGCGTCGTTCAACTCGTCGTGGGGAGCGTCCAGTTCGGGGGTCAGCAGCGCCACGGCCGCCGCCGCCCGGCCGGTGTTCCGCAGCGAGCTGGACAGCTGGATCTTCGCCCGGCGGCCCCGGTAGGGGCTCAGCTCGCTCAGGCCGCCGGCCAGTGCCTCCCGGTACAGCGCTACCGCCCGGTCGGAGTGGCCGGTCGAGTCCCAGGCGCAGGCCCGCTCGAACGGGACCAGCGGGCTGTCCGCGGGCAGTTCGCACACCAGCGCCTCGATCACCGCGCGGAAGGCGGCCGGGTCCTGGCCGGGGTCGGCGTCGAAGGCGGCCCAGGCGGCGGTGGTGCGGTCGTCCCAGTCGGCGTTCATGGCCCCACCCCCGCACGAAGTCGCCCGCGCCCCTTGAGTACTTCGGGCCGTGCGGCCGTACCGATGGCGAGAGCCCCGGCCGGGGGCTCCGTGCGGCATGTCGCCGGAAGGGACCGGAGGAACACATGAGGCTGACCCGACGACCGGTGCTCGCGTGCGCCGGAGCGGTGGCGCTGCTGGCGCTGGCCGGCTGTGGCGAAGGCACGGACGACGCGGCGGCCGTGCCACCGACGGCGACGGGGAGCCTGGAGCACCTGGCCGCCGAGGCGCGCTGCGAACCCGATCTCCAGACCGACGCCGACGAGATCCGGCAGGCCATCTGCGAGCAGGGCGAGGAGCGGTACGTCCTCGCCACCTTCGCCACCGACCGCGGCCAGCGGGAGTGGATCAACACGGCCAAGGACTACGGCGGTTACTACCTCGTCGGCCGCAAGTGGGTGGCGGTCGGCCACCAGGACGTGGTGGCCGGCCTGCGCGCCGCCCTCGGCGGCACCCTGGAGCAGGGCGCGAGCCACGGCGGACACGCTGCCGGGCACACCGGACACGGGGACTGAACGCCGGGCGGGCCGGTGACGGGGGAACCCGCCACCGGCCCGCGCAGGGCGGAGGAGCCGCTATTCGCAGTCCTCGCCGCTGTTGACGCACCGCACGACCTCGTTCATCAGGTCCTCGTCCATGACGTTGATGAAGTCGTTGTGGTCGGTGATCGGCTTGTGCAACTGCTCCGGGAAGCCGTCCACCGCGTACGGGTTCTGCACCTGCCCGTTCTCCACGGTCGGGGTGGGCACGTCGTACACCAGGCGGACCTGGAGCTGCGGGATGGCCTGGAAGCCGCTCGGGCAGCTGCCGTCGGCCTGGACGAAGGCGACGTGGTCGCGGTGGTTGGCGCTGTCGATGTTCTGGCCGTCCCAGCAGCTCTGGAAGTTGGCCGTGCGCACCACCTGGCTGTCGTCCGGGCACAGCGGGTACTTGTCGGTCAGCTGGCGGTCCTCGAAGCCGGTGCAGCTCCACGCCGTGTTGGCGTTGGCCAGACCGTTGGTGAACGCCTTGGCGTCGCCGGTGATGACGCGCAGGAACTTCGGCATCGCCACGACGTCGCCCTGCTTGTTGCCGACGAACTTGATCTCGGCCTGCTGGGCCTTGAGGATCGTGCCGACGTTCCCTTCGGCGCCACCGCCCAGGTCGCCGGCGTCGAACTCCGCGGTGCCGTCCTGGAGCCGCAGCACCGGCCAGTAGTAGGTCGATTTGTCGCCCTGGTTCTGGCACGAGGTGTCGGCGGCGGCCAGGTCGTCGTCGCTGGAGAAGGCGTCGTTGTCCTGGTTGCCGACGTAGTCGTGGGTGTGGTGGGCGCCGTTGTCCACGCCCGGGGCGACGATCAGGTTGTCGCTGTTGTGCAGGTCGTTCTCGTTGACCCCGCAGGCGGTGGTGAAGGTGCCGGTGGAGCCGGTGTCCCCGTTGGCGGCGAGGCCGTTCGGGCCCTGGATGCCGTTCGGCTCCACGGTGGTGATGTCGACGAAGTCGTCGGCGACCGGGCCGGCCGCGCCGTTGCCGTTGTCACCGGGGTCCTGGCCCTCGCCGGGATCCTGGGTCTCCGCCGGGTCCTGGCTCTCCTCCGGGTCCTCGGTCTGGCCGCCGCCGCCCTGGCCGCCGCCGTTGTCGTCCGGCTGGTCGGCGTTCATGCCCTTGCAGCCGGCGAACCGGCCGAGTCCGCCGGGGGCGTTGCCGCCGCCCCGGCGGATGTTGGTGCCGATCCGGTCCAGCGCCGCGGTCCGCTTGGACTTCAGCGGCCCGAGGATCGCGTTCTGCACATAGCCGGGGTCGCCCTCCTGGGCCTGGCGGGTGGCGGCGAGGCGGGCGTACGCCTCAGTGATCTGCTGGTCGAGCCGGGCCAGTTCCTTGTCGACACCGGCGCGCGCCCCCCTCGGCACGTTGCGCAGTTTCTGGCCGACGTCCGGGCACTTGATGGTGGCGACCTGGGCGGCCGCGGCCCGCGTCCGGTTGTGACCGCTGTTCTTCTCGTGCGCCGAGGCGTAGAAGTTGGCCCAGACCAGCCCGCCCCCACCGAGTGCCAGGGCCGCTGTCCCGGCCATGACCTTGGTGGCCAGCGGCATACGGCGTTTTCTTGTATTGCGTCCCATGAGACTCCTCTTGGCTTCCTTGCGGGGCATCGAGGCGCCCGACAGGAGTGAAGCGGCGCCCTTCCATACGCAGGGCGTCCCACGGGTGTTCAGCCGTCCCAGGAAATACCGGCACGGGCGAGGTCAGTGATCGTGGTCGAGGAACGCCAGTACCGCCAGGACCCGCCGGTTGTCGTCGTCGGAGACCTCCAGGCCGAGCTTGGCGAAGATGTTGGCGGTGTGCTTGGCGACCGCCCGCTCGGTGACCACCAGCCGGCCCGCGATGGCCGCGTTGGTCCGGCCCTGCGCCATCAGCTCCAGCACCTCCCGCTCCCGGGGCGTCAGCCGCGACAGCGGCCCCGCGTCGGCCGCCCGCCGGCTGAGCAACTGCTGGATGACCTGCGGATCCATCGCCGTACCCCCGGCCGCCACCTGCCGTACCGCGTCCGTGAACTGCGCCGCGTCGAACACCCGGTCCTTCAGCAGATAGCCGACCCCGCCGGTCCCGTCCGCCAGCAGCTCCCGGGCGTAGAGCTGCTCCACGTGCTGCGAGAGGACCAGTACCGGCAGTCCGGGCCGGGCGCGGCGGGCGGCCAGCGCGCACTGGAGCCCCTCGTCGGTGTGCGTGGGCGGCAGGCGTACGTCGACCACGGCGACGTCCGGGTCGAGTTCGGCCAGCGCCCGGGTCAGCTCGGGGCCGCTCTCGACCGCCGCCGCGATCTCGAAGCCGTACGCCTGAAGGAGCCGGACCAGGCCGTCGCGCAGCAGGAACAGGTCTTCGGCTAGGACAACGCGCACGGCAGCTCCAGGGTGACCAGGGTGGGGCCGCCCGCCGGGGAGCTGACGGCCAGGACACCGTCGAAGGCAGCGAGCCGCCGCTCCACGCCGCGCAGCCCGGACCCCGCGCCGAGCGCCGCGCCGCCCTTGCCGTTGTCGGTGACCGTCATCCGCAGGAAGCCGTCCGTGTGGTGCAGGTCGACCCAGATCCGGTCGGCGCCGGAGTGCTTGACGGCGTTGGTGAGCAGCTCGCTCACCGCGAAGTACGCGGCCGACTCCACCGGTGCCTCGGCCCGCCCCGGCAGCTCCACGCCGACCTCGGTGGCGACCGGCAGCCGCAGCGCCAGGGCCCGCACCGCGTCGCCCAGGCCGCGTTCGGCCAGCACCGGCGGGTGGATGCCGCGTACCAGGTCGCGCAGTTCGCCGAGGGCGTCGACGGAGGATCGGCGGGTCCGGGCCAGCAGCTCACGGGCCTGCTCGGGGTCGGTGTCGAGCAGCGCCTCGACGGTGCCCAGGTCCATGCCCATCGCGACCAGCCGGGCCTGCGCCCCGTCGTGCAGGTCCCGTTCGATGCGGCGCAGTTCGGCGGCGGAGGTGTCGACCGCGTCGCGCCGGGTCTCGGTCAGCACCCGGACCCGTTCGGCCAGCGCCTCCTGGTCGGAGCCGAGGACCGCCCGGGTCAGCAGGAAGTGGGCGCCCAGCAGGCGCGCGGCGCAGAAGTGGCCGAGCAGCAGCAGGGCGAGGGCGAGCGCCCCGGCGCCGAACGCGGACGCCTGTCCGGCCACCGGCACGAACCCGTACCAGTACCCGTCGGGGAAGACCCGCCACAGCCCGGCCGCGAGCGCGAGCCCCTCCAGCGGGTAGAGGAACAGCGCGGCCGGCAGCAGCGCGGTGACGAAGCCCGCCGTCATGTCCACCGGCAGCCAGCGCAGGTCCCGCCAGGTCGCCGGGTCGCGCAGCAGCGCGACGGTGCGGGTCCACGGGTTCGCGCCGGGCGGCAGCGGCCGGTAGGCGGGCGGGACGCGCACCCCGCCCCACTCGGCGGCCAGCACCCGGCGCCGGTTCGCGTACGTCCGCACCCCGGCCAGCACGTGGGGGGTGGTGACCAGGCCGACGCCGACCGGGATCAGCGCGAGGGACACCGCGGTCAGCACGAAGCACAGCACCGACCCGGGGAGCGCGATCAGCGCCAGTGCCAGTCCCCGCGCCGCGGCCCGCCCGGCCCCGTACACCTTGCTCCGCTGCCCGCCGTACTCCGTTGCTGTGGTCATACCGGCAGTCTGGCCGAGCCGGCCGCGCCCGGTCACTGGGCCGGGCCCCCGGCCGGGGGTGGTGCCAGGTACACCCCCGGTCCGGGACCGCCGTGCTTCAACGCGCGGTCGGGGGCGTGTACTTGTAGCCGACGCGGCGGACGGTCTGGATGGCGCCGCGGTGTTCGGCGCCGAGCTTGCGGCGCAGCCGGGCGACGTGCACGTCGACGGTACGGCCGTCGCCGACGTGGCCGTACCCCCACACCGTGGAGACCAACTGGTCCCGGGTGTGCACCCGGTGCGGGTGGGCGACGAGGTGGGCGAGCAGCTCGAACTCCAGGTACGTCAGATCGAGCCGGCGGCCGGCCACGGTGGCGGTGCGGCGCGCGGGGTCGACGCGGACCAGGGCGCCGTCCGTGGCGGTCTCCGCGGCGGTCTCCGGGTCGGGGTCGGGGTCGTGTGCGGGGTCGTGGTCCGGGTGGCCCGGTGCCGGGAACGGCGGCTGCCGGTCGGCCGGGACCAGCACCAGGTACCCGACCATCGGCGGCCGGCCCGGCAGCGCGGGCAGGGTGTGCGGCGGGGCGGGCAGCCAGGTGGCGCCGGGCGGCAGCAGCGCCGCGACGTCGATCGTCTCGTCCCGGTCGACGGCCCGCAGCCGGTACCGGGAGCCGTTCGGGACGGAAGCGAGGGAGGGTGAGGTGGTCGCCATGAGAGGTCAGCTCTTTCGCGCGAGGGTTCGTCGGAAAGGGCGACGGGCGCGAGTTCGTGGTGGCGCGCGTCGCGGACGTACGTCGTGCGCGCGGGCCGCAGGCCGGAAATACGGCTCGAAGACCGGAAATACGGCTCGAAGACCGGAAGTACGGCTCGGAAGGCCGGGTTACGGCTTCACAGGGCCCGCGCGAGGGACGCGCGACAACACACCCGGTCGAAGTCGTGGTGCTGACGGGAAGGCCAGAAGGGCTCCAGGTCGTGGCGACCCGGCGCGTGGTGCTTCTGGAGGCTGGCCATGTCTCCATTGAACCACCGAAGGGGCGCCCACCGCGACGGTGGACGCCCCTGGGAGCGGTCGGGCACGGGACCGGTCAGACCTGGCCGGCCTTCTCCAGCGCCGCGCAGCAGGTGTCGACGAGCAGCCGGGTCACCACGTACGGGTCGACGTTGGCGTTGGGACGGCGGTCCTCGATGTAGCCCTTGCCGTCCTTCTCGACCTGCCACGGGATGCGGACCGAGGCGCCGCGGTCGGAGACGCCGTAGCTGTACTCGTTCCACGGGGCGGTCTCGTGCAGGCCGGTGAGGCGGTCGTCGATGCCGGCGCCGTAGTTCTTGACGTGGTCCAGCGGCTTGGAGCCCTCGCCGAGCGACTCGGCGGCGGTCACGATCGCGTCGTAGCCCTCGCGCATCGCCTTGGTGGAGAAGTTGGTGTGCGCGCCCGCGCCGTTCCAGTCGCCCTTGACCGGCTTGGGGTCGAGGGTGGCGGCCACGTCGAAGTCCTCGGCGGTGCGGTAGAGCAGCCAGCGGGCCACCCACAGGTGGTCGGAGACCTCCAGCGGGGAGACCGGGCCGACCTGGAACTCCCACTGGCCGGGCATCACTTCGGCGTTGATGCCGGAGATGGCCAGGCCCGCCTTCAGGCAGTTCTCCAGGTGCGCCTCGACGACGTCGCGGCCGAAGATCTCGTCGGCGCCGACACCGCAGTAGTAGCCGCCCTGGGGGGCCGGGAAGCCGCCCTTGGGGAAGCCGAGCGGGTAGCCGTCCTTGAAGAAGGTGTACTCCTGCTCGATGCCGAAGATCGGCTCCTGCGCGGCGTACCGCTCGGCGACCTCGGCCAGCGCGGCGCGGGTGTTGGTCGCGTGCGGGGTCATGTCGGTGTCCAGGACCTCGCACAGCACGAGCACGTCGTCGCCGCCGCGGATCGGGTCCGGGCAGGTGAAGACCGGCTTGAGCACGCAGTCCGAGGAGTGGCCCTCGGCCTGGTTGGTCGAGGACCCGTCGAAGCCCCAGATCGGCAGCGCGTCGAGGCCGCCGGGCGTGCCCGTGATGATCTTCGTCTTGGAACGGAGCTTGGCCGTCGGCGCGGTGCCGTCGATCCAGATGTACTCGGCCTTGAAGGTCACGGGGACACATCCTTCGGGGTGGGTCTGGGCGCACTTGCGGGTGCTGCGGCGCTACTGCACCGGAGCGCCGCGGGTGATGCCCGGCAGCTTGTCAACGGGCGATTTCCCGGCCATTGCCCGTTTGTGAACCCCGTGTTACCTGGGGGTGGTGTGGCGGGATTCACGGTGTGAGGGCGCGGCCCGGGTACGTGACGCCGCCGGGTGTGCCTCGAACGGAACCCCGCCGGGTGCGTCAGGGTCCGGCCGCCGCGTCCCGTACGCCGGTCAGGAAGCTCTTGATCGCGGCCAGTTCCCGCTCGTCGTACCCTCGCAGCAGCTCCACCGTCCGGCCGATCAGCGGGCCGAAGTGGGCGGTGCCGAGGGCCACCGCCCGCTCGTCCACCTCGACGGTGACCTTGCGGCGGTCCCGCGCGCCGCGCACCCGGCGCACGTGACCGGCCCGCTCCAGCCGGTCGACCAGCGCCGTGGTGCCCGCCGAGTTCAGTCCGAGCGCGGCGCCGAGCTGTCCGGCGGTGGTCTCCCGGCCCGCGCGGGCCGCGTCCAGCAGGGCGATCAGCGCGCGTACGTCGGTGGGGTGCATGCCGTTGTCCCGGGCGAACCGGGCGCTGTGCGAGCCGAGTTCGACGACCACCGCGCGCAGCAGATGGACGGTCTCCATCCCGGCCGGCTCCTCCCGCCCCGCACCGGTCATGCGCCGCACCTCCGCTATCATCTCGCCGGACAAGTATCTCGCTCAACGAGATAATAGGGGGCGTCTTCTTTCGTGTCTTCCACTGGGTCTTCTGCCGGGTCTTCCGCTGGATCTTCCGCCCGCACGAGTCATCCGTACGACCTCGACGGCTTCCTCGCCGCCTACGACAAGGTCATGGCCAAGTGGCCGGCCGGGCGCGAGACGCTGACCGTGCCCACGCCGTTCGGCGCGACGCACGTCACCGCGTGCGGGTCGGCCGACGCCCCGCCGCTGGTCCTGCTGCCCGGCGGCGGGGGAGCGACCTCGGCGTCCTGGTACGCGCAGGCCGCCCGCCTCGGCCGCGGCCACCGTCTGTACGCCGTCGACCTGATCGGCGCCCCGGGCCGCAGCACGGTCGCCGCCGACCGCCCGCTGGGTACGGTCGCCGACCTGACGGCCTGGCTGGACGCGCTGCTCGACGGACTCGGGGTCACGGAGACCGGCCTGGGCGGCCACTCCTACGGCGCCTGGATCGCGCTGCACTACGCCCTGCGGGCCGTACCCGGCCGGGTGCGCCGCCTGGTCCTGCTGGACCCGACCCAGTGCTTCACCGGGTTCCGGGCGGCGTACCTGCTGCACGCCCTGCCGATGCTGCTGCGGCCCACACCGCGCCGAGTCCGGGCCTTCCTGGAGTGGGAGACCGGGGGCGTCCCGCTCGACGCCGACTGGCTCGCGCTCCAGGAGGCCGGCGCCGGGTTCCCCGCCCGCCGTCCGGTGACCGGCCCGCGCCCGGCGCCGGACGCGCTGCGCGGCCTGGAGACGCCGGTTCTGCTGCTGGCGGCGGGGGCCGGCCGGACCCACGACCCGGCCGAGGTGACGGCCCGCGCCCAGGCGCTGCTGCCCCGGGTGACGACGGCCGTCCTCCCGGCCGTCTCGCACCACGCCCTGCCGCAGGCCGCCCCGGCCGAACTGACCGACCGCCTCACCGACTTCCTGACCTGAGCATCCGAGGCCGAGGCGCCACCACCACCGGGCGCTGTCCGTCTCGGCCGCCGGGGGACGGTGGCCGCTGTCCGTCTCGGCCGCCGGGGGACGGTGGCCGCTGCCCGTCTCGGCCGCCGGGAAGGGTGGTCGCTGTCGTCTGCCCGGTTCGGGGGGTTCCGGTGGTTGCCGTCCGACTTGCCCGTCCGGGGTGCCGGTGGCCGCCGGCACCCCGGACGGCCCCGGCTAGCGGGAGATCGCGGTCCGGACCGCCTCGTCGGTGCGGGCGACGACCGCCGTGCCGTCGTCCGCGGTGATGATCGGCCGCTGGATCAGCTTGGGACGCGCGGCCAGCGCCGCGATCCAGCGGTCCCGGGCCGCGGCGTCGCGGGGCCACTCCGCCAGCCCGAGTTCCTTCGCGGCCGCCTCCTGGGTGCGGGTGATGTCCCAGGGTTCGAGACCGAGGCGGGCCAGGACGTCGCGGATCTCGGCCGCGCTCGGTACGTCCTCCAGGTAACGGCGGACGGTGTACTCGGCCCCCTCCGCGTCGAGCAGGCCGATCGCGCTGCGGCACTTCGAACAGGCCGGGTTGATCCAGATCTCCATGCCGTCACGGTAGCCGGAGGGCTCCGCAAACCCGTCTTCCCCACCTGTCCCTGCACCCCCTAAAGCCCTGCTGGCCAGGGGGTTTTGTCAGTGCCGAGCAGTAGAATAGAAGCAGTGTTCGAGGGTGTTGCCGGGGGTGCCGAAGCCCCCGTGCGCGACCCTGATCGCGACAGGAGGATGCCCGTGCCCGCTGCCGCAGTGAAGCCGAAGTCGAAGCCCACGTCGAAGCCGAAGCCGGCCCGCAAGCCGTTGCCCACCCAGTCGACCGCCAAGCGGCCCGTCCAGCTCGATCTGCCGTACGACCCCGTCGAGAAGAGCCCGCTGCCCGCGGGCCGCCCCCGCGAGTGGTACATCACGCACAACCGCCGGCTCAAGGCGATGCGGCTCGCCATCGCCCTGCTCGACTCCGGTGTGTACCTGCCGAACCAGGCCCGCGACGACCGGATCCGTACGGCGGCGCAGCTGATCGGCGTCCACCCGCCGTCGGACACCACCTGCCACATGGTGCGCGCGTTCATGCGCTACCACCGCTGAGCCCGGCACCGACACCGGGACCCTCGATCCACGAGGGCCCCGGCGCCGGTGCGCCGCCCGCCGCCGCCCGCACCGAGTAGCCACCGACCCCTGGCGGCCGCCCCCGGGATCAGCCCACCGCCCCCGGACGGCCGCCGCCGGGGTCAGCCCACGAACCCGCCCCCGGGGTCAGCCCCCCGGCCCGAGACCGAGCGGCCGGCCCGGGTGGGCAGGGCCGGCACGGGCGGGGCGGCCCCGCCGGCTCGGGGCCCCAGTAGGCGACGTGGGCCACCCGCTGCTGCCGCCGCCGGGGGCGCCCTGTCGGCTCCGGACAGATGGGCCGACGCGGGCCCGCCGGCGGCCGTTACCGGCGAGGCCGTCCCCCGGCTCCGAATCGAGTAGGCGACGCGGGCCCCGAAGGGGCAAGAGCACCCCGCCGGCGACGCAGGAAGCCAGCCGCCATCACTGGCAAGATCACCTCGCAGGAGTCGCAGGAGTCGCAGGAGTCGCAGGAGTCGCAGGAAGCCGGCAGCCGTCACCGGCGAGATCACCCCGCCAACTCCTTCTCCAGCGGAGTCCGGAATCTAGGCGTCACCCGCGTCGTGCCCACCCAGCCGCGCAGTCGCTCCGCCTCCGCCGCGATCGCCGCCTCCGCCTCGCGCCCCACCCCCGAACCGTCGAGGACGCGCCAGACGATCTCGCCGTCCGGGCGCTGGGCCCAGCCGCCGATCACCCGGCCGTTCCACCACACCGTCGGCCCCACGTTGCCGCTGCCGTCGAACAGCGCCGGGCGCAGCTCGGGCGCGAGATACCAGTCCCGCTGCTGCCAGCCCATCGCCGTCGGGTCCAGACCGGGCAGCAGCGCGGCCCAGGGCCGGCCGGGGTCGGCCACCGGACCGGCGTCGCCCTCGGCCACGTACCCCGTGCCGCGGCCGGTCCCCTCGTCCAGCGACACCTCCTCCGCCCCGATCGCGGCGAGCGCCCGCCGCACCTCCGTCACCCGCCACCCCGTCCACCACTTCAGGTCCGCCTCGGTGGCCGGACCGCACGCGGTGAGCCAGCGGCGCAGCAACCCGGCCTGCGCGGCGGCCGGTTCCAGCTCGGGGTGGGCGGGGGCGACGGCCCAGCGGAACTGGCTCGACGTCCACGACCCCAGCGGCCGCCCCCGCACCACCTTGCCCTCCACGCCGAGCACCTTCAGCAGCCGGGTGGAGACGGTGTGCACGCCCTCGTAGCGCTTCCCGGCCGCGTATACGAACCGCTCCTTCAACCGGGGCTCGTCCTCGGCCAGTTCGGCCGCCGTCGCCTGGCCGCGCCGGGCCAGCGCGGCCAGCGCCGCGTCCTCGACCTCCTTCAGCCAGACCGCGTCCGGCGCCCCGGCCACCGCCATGTGCTTCAGCAGCGCGGCCCGCTCCCGGGCGGCGACGGTCAGCCCCGTGGAGGCGTGCACCACCGCCGTGAGGTCCGCCGGGAAGACGAACACCGTGTGCCGCATGCCGTGCATCCGCACCAGCGCACGGTCCTCGTACAGCGCCCGCTCGGTCAGCCGCACCGTGCCGGACGGGTCCGCCAGCCGCGCGCCCACCGCCAGGTGCACCGTCGCCGGGTCGGTGCCGTGCAGCGCCACCAGCGAGTCCGCGACCTCGACCGGGCCGTGCGCCCGCGCCGCGGCCGTGAGCCGGTGCCGCAGCCCCAGCCGGGCCCGCCGTTCGGCCACCCCGATGTACCGTCCCCCGCCCATGCCCGGCTCCCTCCGGTCGGCTCCCGTCCCTGCCATCCTCCCGCACCCCACTGACAACCGGTCCCTTGTCACAAAACCCCGAAATGCGCATGCACACCGGGTGGCCGGATCCCTAGTCTGGACGCGCGCCGCGAACGGCGGCGTTTACCCGACCAACCCCCTGGAGGCAGGTGATGGCCACCCTCGTGCTGTCCGGGACCGTCGTCCTGGTGGTTCTGGGATTCGACAACCCGGTCTGGTGGCTGGCCGCCGTCGCGCTGCTCATCCTGTACGTGAGCCAGGCGGGCGGCCGGAGGGGGACGTCCACGACACCCTCCGGCGGCAGCGCCGGCGGGGGCGGTTCGCCCTCCTCGTACCAGGCCTACCGGGACCGCCGTGACCAGCAGGCCCGCTGGGAGCGCCGGTACCGCCGCGAGCGTCCGCTCGAGAGCCGCCGGCAGGAGCGGCACAAGAGCGCGGGCCGGAGCAAGGGCAAGTGAGCGACCGCGTCCGGTCACAGGCCGGGCGCGCCCCACAGGGGGAACCACCGGCCGAGCTCCCGCTCGACGGGCAGCTCCCCGCCCAGCACCGCCCGCACCCGCAGCTCCAGCGGGTTGTCGCGCCGCTGCCCCGCACCGGGCAGCGGCGCGAACGGGTAGAACGTGCCGCGCTTGTAGAGGTAGACCAGCGCCAGCCGCCGCCCGTCCGGATGCCCGAAGCCCGCCAGCGAGCACAGCAGCTGCGGGCCGAACCCGTTGACCTCCATCGAAGTGTTCACCGCGTGCAGGTCGTTCACCAGGTCCGGCAGCTGCTCGGGGGAGCGCTCGGAGACCAGCCAGGAGTAGCCGTACTCGTCCCGGCGCAGGTCCACCGGCGGACCCGCGCGGCCGGCGTCCGCGGCCAGCAGCGCCCGCACCTCGCGGTGCGTCTGCTCGAACGCCGCGCCCTCCACGGTGGCGAAGCACACCGCGCCCTGCCCGGTCGGCGCGAACCCGGTCGCGGCCTGGAGGGTCACCGCCGCCGACGGCAGCGCGAACAGCCGGTCCAGGTCGGGCGCGACCGGTTTGGTACGGCCGAGCAGGATGTCCAGCAGCCCCATGCTCAGGCCCCTCCGGGCGGCGTCGGCCCACCCAGCTCGGCGGAGATCCGGCCCAGTTGCGCCAGCCGCTCCGCCAGGCTCGGGTGGGTGGCGAAGAACCGCGACAGACCGGGCTTCGACCCGAGCGCCGGGGTGAAGTAGAAGGCGTTGAACGCCTGCGCGGTCCGCAGATCCCTGGTCGGGATGCGGGCGATGTCGCCGGAGACCTTGGTGAGCGCCGCCGCCAGCGCCGAGGGCCGCCCGGTGAGCAGCGCCGCCGACCGGTCCGCCGCCAGCTCCCGGTACCGGGACAGCGTCCGGATCAGCAGGAAGCTGAGCGCGTACACCGCCGCCGACACCCCCATCACCCCGGCCAGCACCACCGCCGTGTTCTGGTCCCGCCGCCCGCCGAACAGCTGCGAGTAGAACGCGAACCGGACGATCAGCCCGGCGATCACGCCGAGGAACGAGGCGACCGTCATCACCGCGACGTCCTTGTGCGCCACGTGCGACAGCTCGTGCGCGAGCACGCCCTCCAGCTCGGCCGGCTCCAGCCGCCGCAGCAGCCCGGAGGTCACGCACACCACCGCGTGGTCCGCGGTCCGCCCGGTCGCGAACGCGTTCGGCATGTCCATGTCCGACACGGCGACCACCGGCTTCGGCAGGTCGGCCAGCGCGCTCAGCCGGTCGACCACCCCGTGCAGCTCCGGATACTCGTCCCGCTCCACCACCCGCCCGCGCATCGCGAACAGCGCGATCCGGTCGGAGAACCAGTACTGCGCCCCGAGCACCAGCGCCGCGATCACCACGACCAGCACCCAGGACTTCAGCAGCGCGATCAGCGCGGCCACGAAGGCCACGTACAGCAGTCCGAGCAGGAACAGCGTGAGCCCCATGCGCACGGTCAACCGCCGGTCGCTCCGGAACCGACTGGGCATCTGCACCACCCCGCAGTCAGGCACTCGTCCCGCTGTCCAGTGTGCACCCGGGCCACCCCGCGAACAGGTCGCGATCAGTTCAGAAGGCGGCAAAACCAGCCCCGAGAACGGCAAAATCGATCAGTACGGTGCCCGGAAATTGACGTACCCGAGCAGCAGGATCACCGCGGCGACACACCCCAGCACCACGGCCGTCGACGCCCACGAAGACCGCCGCCCGCGCCGCACCGGACCCGGATCGGCCCGGAACGGAACCGGTCCGGGCGGATTCTCCTTCCAGCGCGCGGCGAGCATCCGGGCCCGCGCGGACGGCTCCTTGTGCTCGGCCTCGGCCGCCCATCTCAGGTCGAACTCACGTTCCTGTCCGTCCTGTTCGGCCATCCCCGTCTCTCCCCGTATCTCGAACAACAGTGCCAGGCACCCTACGACGACGCCCCCGCCGCCGGAAACCGGGGACGGGGGCGCCGAAAGGGTCACGCCTGGATCGCCGCCTGGAGCAGGCGGGGTCCGGTCACACGTCGAAGTACAGCTCGAACTCGTGCGGGTGCGGACGCAGCTGGAGCGGGGCGATCTCGTTGGTGCGCTTGAGGTCGATCCACGTCTCGATCAGGTCGGACGTGAAGACGTCGCCCTGGAGCAGGAACTCGTGGTCGGCCTCCAGGCGGTCCAGGACCGCGCCCAGCGAGGTCGGGACCTGGGCCACGCTCGCGTGCTCGTCGGGCGCCAGCTCGTAGAGGTCCTTGTCGATCGGCTCGGCCGGCTCGATCTTGTTCTTGATGCCGTCCAGGCCCGCCATGAGCAGCGCGGAGAAGGCCAGGTACGGGTTGCCGGAGGAGTCCGGCGCGCGGAACTCGACGCGCTTGGCCTTCGGGTTCGAACCGGTGATCGGGATGCGCATCGCGGCGGAGCGGTTGCGCTGCGAGTACACCAGGTTGATCGGCGCCTCGAAGCCCGGCACCAGACGGTGGTAGGAGTTCACCGTCGGGTTGGTGAAGGCCAGCAGCGACGGGGCGTGCTTGAGGATGCCGCCGATGTAGTAGCGGGCGGTGTCGGAGAGGCCCGCGTAGCCCTGCTCGTCGTAGAACAGCGGGTCGCCGTTGCTCCACAGCGACTGGTGGACGTGCATGCCCGAGCCGTTGTCACCGAAGATCGGCTTCGGCATGAAGGTCGCCGTCTTGCCGTTCTTCCAGGCCACGTTCTTCACGATGTACTTGAAGAGCTGGAGGTCGTCGGCGGCGGCGAGCAGCGTGTTGTACTTGTAGTTGATCTCCGCCTGGCCGGCCGTGCCCACCTCGTGGTGCTGGCGCTCCAGCTGGAGACCGGACCGCTCCAGCTCCAGGGAGATCTCGGCGCGCAGGTCGGCGAAGTGGTCGACCGGCGGGACCGGGAAGTAACCGCCCTTGTAGCGGACCTTGTAGCCGCGGTTGTTCTCCACCGCACCGGTGTTCCAGGCGCCGGCCTCGGAGTCGATGTGGTAGAAGGACTCGTTCGCGCCGGTGGCGAAGCGGACCGAGTCGAACACGTAGAACTCGGCCTCGGGGCCGAAGAACGCGGTGTCGGCGATGCCGGTGGAGGCGAGGTACGCCTCGGCCTTCTTCGCCACGTTCCGCGGGTCGCGAGAGTACTGCTCGCCCGTGATCGGGTCGTGGATGAAGAAGTTGATGTTGACCGTCTTGTCCCGGCGGAACGGGTCCACCCGCGCGGTCGACAGGTCGGCGCGCAGTGCCATGTCCGACTCGTGGATGGCCTGGAAGCCGCGGATCGAGGAGCCGTCGAAGGCCAGCTCCTCGGCCGGGTCGAAGGCCGAGGCCGGGATCGTGAAGTGCTGCATCACGCCCGGCAGGTCGCAGAAGCGGACGTCGACGAACTTGACGTCCTCGTCCGCGATGAACTTCTTGGCCTCGTCGGCGTTCTGGAACATCCAGCTCCTCCTACTCCCGACCGTCCCGCCGGGGTGGTAGATCGTTCGTGCGGCCAGTGCGGGTGGCACACGCTGCACCCGACCCTAGGGACGGGTGGTTTCTCGGGCGTGACCCATTTGTTTCGCAGAAGTTAACCGGCCTCCTTCCACCGTAGTACCGTCCCACCCCGGCCGACACCGGTCCGAAACGTGCGCAGTACCGTGTACGCGTGGACAAGAGGCAAGCAATCGGATCATGGCTGTCCGGGCCCCGCGCGGCCATGGAGGACGCGGGCGCCGACTTCGGCTACCGGGGCAAGGACCTCGGCCTGCCACAGGAGGGGCCGGGCTCGATCGCCGGTCCCGGACGGCGGCTCGGCGCGCTGGTCGTCGACTGGGCGCTGTGTCTGCTGATCGCATACGGCCTGCTCACCGACGGCTATGGACAGGCCACCTCGAACTGGGCGCTGCTCATCTTCTTCGCCCTGAGCGTCCTGACCGTCGGCACCCTCGGCTTCACCCCCGGCAAGCGGATCTTCGGGCTGCGCGTCGTGGAGCTGGGCACCGGCCGGGTCAGCCCGCTGCGGGTGCTGCTGCGCTCGGTGCTGCTGTGCGTCGCGATCCCCGCGCTGATCTGGGACCGCGACGGCCGCGGCCTGCACGACCGGCTGGCCCGCACGGTCGAGGTCCGGGTCTGACGACACCTGCCGCTACGTGAGTGGGGGCGCCCGGAATGACTCCGGGCG
>NZ_JBQOUX010000180.1:0-9331 GCF_052216785.1 Streptomyces sp. JW3
TGCCGATGTTGACGACATTGCGGATACGCCGGCCGGTGTGACCGGTCCACGCGCCGGACCGCACCCGGTCCGCGAAGTCGGCCATCTTGTCGAGCACGGCGTGCACCTGGGGCACCACGTCCTCGCCGTCGACCTCGACCACCGCGTCGGCGGGGGCGCGCAGCGCGGTGTGCAGCACCGCCCGGTCCTCGGTGACGTTGATCTTCTCGCCGCGGAACATCGCGTCCCGCAGTCCGAAGACGTCGGTGGCGGCGGCCAGCTCGCGCAGCAGCCGCAGCGTCTCGTCGGTGATCAGGTGCTTGGAATAGTCGACGTACAGGTCGCCCACCCGCAGGGTGTACCCGGTGCCGCGGTCCGGGTCCACGTCGAACAGCTCGCGCAGGTGCGTCTCGCCCAGCTCCTCGCGGTGCTTGGCCAGCGCGGTCCATTCGGGTGTCTGGTTGAGCCTGGTACGGCCGTCTGCGTTCATTTCGGAGTTCCGCCTTCTTTTCTGCCTGTCCCTGCCGCGTAACCCTGCCGCGTGCCTTGCCCCGCTGCCGGTCCCAACCTAATTGATCTGGGGTTGACCTGACTCGTCGTCGGCATGGCGCCCGGGTATCAGCGCGGCGACGGACAGGGCGAAGCAGGCGGCCGCGAACAGTGCCGGGGTGTGCGCGCCCCAGGCGGCGGTGACGGCTCCGCCCAGCAGGGCGCCCAGCGGCGCCCCGGCCGTTCCGAGGGTGCGGAAGGCGGAGCTGACCCGGCCCAGCATCCCGGCCGGGCTGCGGCGCTGCATCAGGGTGCGTGAACTGACGTTCCACACCATGCCCATGAACCCGAACACCGCGAGCGCCGCCGCCAGGACCGGCAGGCTGCGCACCGAGCCCATCACGACCAGCGCCCCGAGCTGCACGGTGCCGGCGACGAGCACCCCGCGCGCGTACCCGGTACGGGCGACGAGGCGGCGGTGGGCCACTCCCCCGGCCAGTGAGCCGACGGTGTACGCGGTGATCACCGCCGCGTACCCGGCCGTCCCCGCGTCGAGCCGGTCGGTGACCAGGAGGACGAGGGTGGCGATCAGGGCACCCATGCCGATGTTGCACAGGGCGGTGGCGGCGCACAGTCCGCGCAGCAGCCGGTCCCGGGCCAGGACGCGCAGCCCCTCGGCGATCTCCCGGCGCAGGGTGCCGCCCGTCGCCGTCGGAGCCCGCTCGGGAGCGGCCGGCCGCAGCGAGGCCACCAGCGCGGCGGCGACCAGGAAGGTGGCGGCGTCGACCGCGAAGGGGGCGGCGATCCCCGCGGTGAGCAGCAGCGCGACGACCGGCCCGCCCAGCAGCCCGCCGGCGATGCGCTGCCCGGTCAGCAGCCGGGCGTTGGCGCTGCCCAGCGCGTCGGGGCGGACCAGGGTGGGCAGCAGGGCGGTGGCCGCGTTGTCGAAGAGGGTCTGGAGCGTGGTGAGGAGGAAGGCCAGGGCGATGAGCAGGGCGATGGAGCCGTGGCCGTGGCCCACGGCCACCGCGAACCCCGCGACCGCCAGTCCGCGTACCGCGTCGACCGCCCACATGGCGCGCCGCTGGTCCACCCGGTCGGCGACCGCGCCGCCGAGCAGCCCGAAGACCAGCCAGGGCAGATAGCCGCAGGCGGTGACCGAGGCGATGAGCAGCGGGTCACCGGTGAGCGACACGGCCAGCAGGGGCAGTGCGGCGGTGCGCAGCGCGTCGCCGAAGGAGGAGAGCACCGCGGCGCTCCACAGCCGCCCGAACCCGCCGCGCCACGCGGGCGCGCGCTCGTCCACCGCCGCCACCGTCACCATGCCCGTCCCCCCACGATCCGTCATCGAATTTCGTCGATGCACAAACCGTAGACGGCACCACTGACAGTCACGTCGTACGCGGCCGCGGAACGGACCCGGCCGGGCCCCTCGTGGGTGCCCGGCCGGTGCCAACTCCTAGATCTCGCCCCGCAGTTTGGCCAGCGCCTCGGCGAGGATCGCCTCGCCGTCGGCGTCGCTGCGGCGTTCGCGCACGTACGCCAGGTGGGTTTTGTAGGGCTCGGTGCGCGGTGGGTCCGGCGGGTTGTCCCGGTCCTGTCCGGCGGGGAAGCCGCAGCGGGGGCAGTCCCACGTGTCGGGCACCTGCGCGTCGCTGGCGAAGCTCGGCTGTGTCTCGTGCCCGTTGGAGCACCAGAAGGAGATGCGCAGACGCGGCGCGGACTCGCCACGCTCGGCCTCGCCCATCGGCCCCGCTCCGACCCGGCTTCCCCGGATCGCGTTGCCACTTGCCACGGTCGTAACTCCCTGCGTGATGGTGCCGCGAAGCGAGTCGGCGTTTCGCTTCGCTGCGAGCGCCTCAGTCTACGTAAGGCCCAACGCGCGTCCAGTGATTGGAGTTACCGGCCCCACATCAAGACGCAAGCCCCATGATAGGGCGCGCTCAGGAGCGCGTACCGAAGCATGGGGCGTTACGTCGAAAACTGCGAACTGCAACTGCGAACTGTGCGGTGCGGACCGGGTGGGTGCGGGTCAGCTGTTGGTCTTCATCAGCAGAGCCAGCACGATGATGCACGCGAACCAGAACAGACCGACCACCACGGTGATCCGGTCGAGGTTGCGCTCGGCGACCGAGGAGCCGCCGACGGACGACTGCATGCCGCCACCGAACATGTCGGAGAGGCCGCCGCCCTTCCCCTTGTGCATCAGCACCAGCAGCATCAGCAGCAGGCTGAAGACGATCAGGGCGATCGAGAACCCCATAACCACGGCTGGACCAACTTCCTCGGATTCTGATGGACGACGGGGCCCAGCGAATACCGCTGGACCCCGCCAGAGTACGACGTAACGCCGTTACCGCATACTCGCCGGTGGATCTACTGGTCGCGGAACCGGACGATCTTGACGAACTCGTCGGCGTCCAGGGAGGCCCCGCCGACCAGGGCGCCGTCGATGTCGGTCTGCGCCATGATCTCGGCGACGTTGCCCGACTTGACCGAGCCGCCGTACTGGATGCGGACCTTCTCGGCCAGCTCCGCCGAGTACAGCTCGGTGAGCTTGCCGCGGATCGCCGCGCAGACCTCCTGGGCGTCCTCGGCGCCGCAGACCTTGCCGGTGCCGATGGCCCACACCGGCTCGTAGGCGATCACGACGGTCTCGGCCTGCTCGGCCGGGAGGTCCTTCAGGCCGCCCTCGACCTGGGCGAGGGTGTGGGCGACGTGGTTGCCCGCCTCGCGGACGTCCAGTTCCTCGCCGACGCACAGGATCGGGGTCAGACCGTGCTTGTAGGCGGCCTTGACCTTGGCGTTCACCTGCTCGTCGGTCTCGGCGTGGTACTGCCGCCGCTCGCTGTGGCCGATCGCCACGTACGTGCACTTCAGCTTGGCCAGCATCGGACCGGAGATCTCGCCGGTGTA
The DNA here is from genome assembly GCF_052216785.1 of Streptomyces sp. JW3. Classification (NCBI taxonomy): domain Bacteria; kingdom Bacillati; phylum Actinomycetota; class Actinomycetes; order Kitasatosporales; family Streptomycetaceae; genus Streptomyces; species Streptomyces sp. JW3. The sequence continues at coordinate 3,385 of NZ_JBQOUX010000180.1, forward strand.
GGCACCGCCGTCGTGCGCGGAGATGTCCTGGGCGCCGTACTTGATCTTCAGCTTGTCCCCGTCGACCAGGGTCTGCACCGAGCGCAGGTCGGTGAAGGGCGGCAGGACGGCGACCTCGACGGCCTCGTAGTCCTTGTCCGCGAGGGCGAAGGCGAGCTTCTGGACGTGGGCGATGGCCTCAAGGTGGTTGAGGTTCATCTTCCAGTTGCCCGCCATCAGCGGCGTGCGAGTGGTCATGCGGGGTCAGTCCTCCAGTGCGGCGAGACCGGGGAGCGTCTTGCCCTCGAGGTATTCGAGGGAGGCGCCGCCGCCGGTCGAGATGTGGCCGAATGCCGTTTCGTCGAAGCCGAGCGTGCGGACGGCCGCGGCGGAGTCGCCACCGCCGACCACGGAGAAGCCCGGGGACTCGACGAGGGCCTGGGCGACCGCCTTGGTGCCCTCGGCGTAGTCGGGGTGCTCGAAGACGCCCATGGGGCCGTTCCAGAAGACGGTGGCGGCGTCGGCGAGCTTCGAGGCGTACAGCTTGCGGGTCTCGGGGCCGATGTCCAGGCCCTCCTGGTCGGCGGGGATGGCGTCCGCGGCGACGGTTGCGGGGTGGGCCGGGGCCTTGGTCTTCAGGTCCGGGAACTCGGTCGCCACCAGCACGTCGACGGGGAGCACCAGCTCCACGCCGCTTCGCTCCGCGCGCTCGATGTACTCCTTGACGACCGGGATCTGGTCCTCCTGCAGGAGGGAGATGCCGACCTCGTACCCCTTGGCCTTGAGGAAGGTGTACGCCATGCCGCCGCCGATGAGCAGCCGGTCGGCCTTGCCGAGCAGCTGGTCGATGACGGCGAGCTTGTCGGAGACCTTGGCGCCGCCGAGCGCGACGACGTAGGGGCGCTGGACGTCGTCGGTGAGCTTCTTCAGGACGCCGACCTCGGTGGCGATGAGGTAGCCGGCGTAGTGCGGGAGCTTCTTCGGCAGGTCGAAGACGGAGGCGTGCTTGCGGTGCACGGCGCCGAAGCCGTCGCCGACGTAGACGTCCGCGAGACCGGCCAGCTGGTCGGCGAAGGCGGCGCGCTCGGCGTCGTCCTTGCTGGTCTCGCCCGCGTTGAAGCGCAGGTTCTCGATGACGGCCACCTGGCCGTCGGCGAGGCCGGTGACGACGGACTCGGCGGCGGTGCCGACCGTGTCCTCGGCGAAGGCGACGTCCGTGCCGAGCAGCTCGCCGAGGCGGGCGGCGGCGGGGGCCAGCGAGAAGACCGGGTCCGGGGCGCCCTTGGGGCGTCCCAGGTGCGAGGCGACGATCACCCGCGCGCCCGCCTCGGCCAGGGCCTTGACGGTGGGCAGCACGGCGCGGATGCGGCCGTCGTCGGTGATGGTGGTGCCGTCCAGCGGGACGTTCAGGTCGGCGCGGACGAAGACGCGCTTGCCCGCGACGCCTTCGGAGAGCAGTTCGTCGATCGTCTTCATGCAGCAACTCCTGGGCTGGTGATCGCTCGTGATCCTACGAGGGCGGGTCGTACCGGACGCGCGTCAGGGCCCGGACGGCGCGCACACCGTCCGAGCCCTGCCGGCGCATCGAGAATGCCTGCTCAGTCGATCAGAGCTGGTTGCCGACGAAGACCGTGAGGTCGACGAGGCGGTTCGAGTAGCCCCACTCGTTGTCGTACCAGCCGAGGATCTTCACCGTGCTGCCTTCCTGGACCATGGTCAGGGAGGCGTCGAAGGTGCAGGACGACGGGTCGCTGACGATGTCCGAGGAGACGATCTCGTCCTCGGTGTAGGTCAGGTAGCCCTTGAGGTCGCCGTCGTCGGCGGCCTTCTTGAACGCGGCGTTGACCTCGTCCTTGGTGACCTCGCGCTGGAGGGTGACGACCAGGTCGGTGGCCGAGCCGGTCGGGACCGGGACGCGCATCGCGATGCCGTCCAGCTTGCCCTTGAGCTGCGGGAGCACCAGGGCGGTGGCCTTGGCGGCACCGGTGGTGGTCGGGATGATGTTCTCGGCGGCGGCCCGGGCGCGGCGCAGGTCCTTGTGCGGGAAGTCCAGGATGCGCTGGTCGTTCGTGTACGCGTGCACCGTCGTCATCAGGCCCTTGACGATGCCGAAGTTCTCGTCGAGGACCTTGGCCATCGGCGCCACACAGTTGGTGGTGCAGGAGGCGTTGGAGATGACGTGGTGGTTGGCCGCGTCGTACTTGTCCTGGTTGACGCCCATCACGATGGTGATGTCCTCGTCCTTGGCCGGAGCCGAGATGAGGACCTTCTTGGCGCCGCCGGCGATGTGCTTCTCGGCGTCGGCCTTCTTGGTGAAGATGCCGGTCGACTCGATGACGATGTCGACGCCCAGCTCGCCCCACGGGATGTCGGCGGGGTTGCGCTCGGCGAGCACCTTGATCGTCTTGCCGTCGACCGTGATGGTGTCGGCGGTGTGCGACACCTCGGCCTTCAGGCGTCCGAGGATGGTGTCGTATTTCAGCAGATGCGCGGTGGTCGCGGTGTCACCCAGGTCGTTGACAGCCACGATCTCGATGTCCGCACCCTGCTCCAGCAGCGCGCGGAAGTAGTTACGACCGATGCGGCCAAAGCCGTTGATGCCTACGCGGATCGTCACGAACCGATCTCCTCGTTGGTACGTCGGCGGCTCGACGCCGACGAGCTGTATGGGATGTCCCCGACCGCATACGACCCTACCTCTCCAAAGGCTCCGGGGTGACATCGAGAGGGCCATCCACGGCAAGGCGTTCCGTACCCGTCGGTACGGGTACGGAACGCCATGTGAGCGGGGTGTCGATCACCTGTTTAGGCGCCGGTGGCGCACTCCGCCGGCGCCGGTCGGGTCACTCGTCCAGGGCACTCAGTGCCTTGCCGAGCAGGGCGGTCCGGTCGGCCGCCGCGGTCAGGTGCTCCAGGCCGAAGCCCAACAGCACGGTGTCGTCCGTGGTGACCGCGCCGTAGGTCCGGAACAGGGTTCCGGTACGGGTCCAGTCGCGCAGCACGGCCGGGCTGCCCGGCGGCGGTCCGGCCACCTGCCAGGCGCCCAGCGACGTCTCGAAGCCCTCGGTCTCGGTCGCGGCGGCGCCGACGACGACGGACGCCTCGTCGGCCAGGACGCCGCGGCCGCCGGTGCCGGGGTCGGTGACGTAGCTGATCGACACCTCGACGGCCTGGCCGGCGTAGCCGCTCAGGTCGAAGGAGACCTGCTGCCAGCCGCCGGAGGAACCGGTGAGGCTGTTCCAGGACCCGGTGCTGCCGGTCGCGGCGCAGCCGTCGTCGGACAGCGTCAGGTAGTGCTCCAGCCAGGGGTGCTCGTTGATGTAGTAGCCGGCCGCGCACTCCGCCGGTACCGCGGTGCCAGTGGCGCCGCCGGCCTCCGGGAGCGTCGTCCAGTCGTCGCCGCCCGCGGTGCGGGCCTCGACGATCACGTTGTCGTAGCCCTCCTCGGTGTCCCACAGCAGTCGGGTCCGGAGCGCGGGGGCCTGCGCGGCGGTGGTGCCGGTGAGGTCGACGGTGCGGGTGAGGCGCTTGTAGGCGTCGTCGGTGTGCACCGCGGCGGCCATCCAGTCGCCCGCGTAGGGCCCGTACGGGTTGACGGTCCCGGCGAACTGTCCGGCGCCCGCGCTCGCGAACTGCGGGTGGCTCTCGACGGGCAGTTCGTCCGAGGTCACGCTGTAGGTGCCGGCCCGGTCCAGCGGGTTGCCGGGCGCGGCGCCGAGCGGTCCGCCGGTGCCGTCCAGCGCGCCGGAGCCGGTGAAGCCGGTGGCTCCCGAGGTGGCGGTGCGGGTGTAGGCGCCCAGGTAGTACTGGCTGAAGTCGTCCGACGGGTTGCCGCCGCCGAGGTCGACGCTGCCGCCGGCCTGTTCGCCCGCCTCGACCAGCTTGCCGCCCTCGTTGAGGTAGGCGCGCAGCTGGTGCTGGGTGGCGTTGCCGGGGGTGGCGGCGCCGGTGTAGTGGACGACGGTCCCGAAGTGGGCGAGGACGCCGAGCGCGTCGGGCGCGCCCTGGACGGCGACGTCCCAAACGGCGGCCCGCCGGCCGTTGGCCTTGAGCGCGTCCACGTAGGTCCGCGCCTGGGTGGCCGTGACGCCCTCCTCGGCGACGACCAGGACGTCGGCGCGGGCCCGTTCGGCGATCGTGTAGGTGAAGTGCGCGCCGGCGACCGGCTTGCCCTGCCGGCTCCGGCCGGTGAACCACACCTCGACCCGGTCGCCCGGCGCGCCGTCCTCGACCTCGGCGCGGTACTCGTCGAAGTAGAGGTTGTCCTCGCCGCCGTAGGTCTCGCCGCCCCGCCAGGGCCGCAGCGCCGCCTCGTGCGTGCGGCCGCCGTTGACGCGGTACTTCAGTGCCTTGTCGCGCACCGACTTGCGGGCGACGACCGCGACCTCCTGGTCGGCGCCGCGCGCGTAGGACGTGGTGAACGCCTTGGGGGTGAGGTCCGCGGCGTCCAGGCCGACCGACGAGGCCGGCCGGTCGGGGTGGGGCGCGGTCTCGGCGACGGAGAGCGCGAACGGGACGTTCTTCTCGAACTCCTGCTGGATCAGCGTCTCGTCGTCGGGGAAGTTGAAGACCGACTGGCAGTCGCCCGCGTTCCACGCGTCGTCGGGATCGACGTTCGACGCGGTCTGACAGGTCGACATCTCGGGGGTGAACATCGCCATGCCGTTGACGTTGGCGGCGTGTCCGTCGGCCTCGCCGTTGGTGGTGTACAGCTCCGAGGAGACCTGCGGCCGGTAGCCGGGGATCGCGGAGTTGTCGGGCGTACCGGCGAGGGCCCGGTACAGGACGTCGTCGGGCGTGTCGGTGGCCACCTGCCAGCCGACGCCGTAGAGCAGGAGTTCGGCGGCGGAGTGGTAGTTGATGCCGTACGTGAAGCCGATCCGCTTCTCGAAGGCGTCCAGGGCCTTGGTCTCGGGCTCGGAGTTCGGGCCGGCGCCGCGGTAGGTCTGGCTGGTGGGGTTGGGGGACGAGCCTTCGTCGTCGTAACCCCATTTGTAGGCGAAGTTGCGGTTGAGGTCGACGCCGTCACCGGTGCTGATGGCGCCGTCGCCGTTGACGTCGCGCAGGTTCTTGCGCCACAGGCGGTTGTCGGTGTTCTCGAAGGTGTAGTCGTAGCCGTCGGGGTTGGCCGACAGCAGGAACCACAGTTCGGTGGAGTCGACGATCTTCTTGACGCGCCGGTCGGACTGGTAGTTGTCCAGGTAGTGGTGCATCAGCCGCCGGGTCATCTCCGGGGTGATCCACTCGCGCGCGTGCTGGTTGGACGCGTACAGGACGGACGGCTTGGAGCCGTCCTTCGACTTCTTCGCGCCCTTGGTGAGCTTCAGCGCGAGGATGTCCTGGCCCTTGACGGTCTTGCCGATGGAGACGACCTTGGTGAGGCCGGGATTCTCCTGGGCGGTCCGGAGGATCTCCTCCTTCAGCCCGCCGCTGCCGCTGTACGGGCGGAAGACCCCGTCGGCGGCGGCCGCGACGCGCTGTTCGGCGCGGGCGGAGAGGGTGTGCTCGGTGAGGTCGACGCCCTGCTCCTCCAGTTCCTCGGCCTGCCGGCCGGTGAGGTAGACCTCGACGGAGGCCGTGCCCTTGGCGGGCACCTGCTCGCCGAGTTCATGGGCGTCCTGGCCGGCGGCCAGCAGCAGGGGCACCTGCCGCTGGGTGACCTCGGCGCGGAAGACCTTCACTTCCTGCGGGTCCGGGGCGGCGGCCGCGGGCTGCGCCTGGGCCACGGGGGCGAAGCTCGCTGCGCCGAGCAGGAGTGCGCCGAGGGTGCCGACAGCGAGGATCGGTCTCGCTCCGCGTCGTCCGTGCCGTCCGTGTCTTTCCTGTCGTCCCTGTCGTCCCTGTCTCATGAACCCCCCTTGCGGTGGTTCGCCACAGTGGCGAACAGGTTGCCAGGCTCATGACACTCCATGATCGAGTCAAGAGCGCGGTCACGACACGCGGGGGCCGGTGTCGACCACCCAAATGG
>NZ_JBQOUX010000181.1:0-9260 GCF_052216785.1 Streptomyces sp. JW3
CCGTACGGGACGCGGCACCGGCCCAGTCGTGCGGCTACAGGGCGTTCAGCAGCCGGTCGACATCGGCGTCCGTGTTGTACAGGTGGAAGGCGGTCCGCAGGTGGCCCGCCCGGTCGGAGACCATGATCCCGGCCCGGTCCAGCTCCTCCTGCCGCCCCCCGAGGCCGGGCACCGAGACGATCGCCGACCCCGGCGCGGGCACCGGCTCGTGGCCCAGCCTCCGCAGGCCCGCCCGGAACCGGTCGGCGAGCGCGAGGTCGTGGGCGTGCACGGCGGCCACCCCCAGTTCCTCGATCAGCGCGAGGGAGTGCCGGGCGCCGGCGTAGGAGAACAGTGCCGGGCTCTCGTCGAACCGCCGCGCGGACCGGGCGAGTTCCCCGACCGGCCCGTACGTGCTGTCCCAGGGGTGCTCCCCCGCCACCCAGCCCGCGAACAGGGGGGTGAGACCGCCGAGGTCCTCGGGGACGACGAGGAACGCGATGCCGCGCGGGCCGAGCAGCCACTTGAAGCCGACGCTGACGACGAAGTCGTGGCCGTCCGCGGCCAGTGGCAGCCAGCCCGCGGACTGGGAGGCGTCCACGAGGGTGCGCGCCCCGTGCGACCGGGCGGCCTCGGCCAGCGCGGCCAGGTCGGCGACCCGGCCGTCGGCGGACTGCACCGCGCTGACGGCGGCCAGGGCGGTCTCCGGCCCCACCGACTCGGCGAGCCGCTCCAGCGGAACGGCCCGCACCTTCAGGTCGCCGCGCACGTGGAAGGGATTGACCAGGGAACTGAAGTCCCCCTCCGCGGTGACCACTTCGGCGCCCGCGGGCAGCGCGGCCGCGATCAGCCCGCTGTACACGGCGACGGACGCCCCGGCCGCGACCCGGTCGGCGCCGACCCCGGCCAGCCGGGCGAAGGCGGCCCGGCTCGCCTCCACGTCGGCGAACATGTCGGCCGGCTCCCCGGCCGCCACGGACGCCACCGCGTCCCGCATCGCGACCACACTGCGGGCGGGCAGCAGCCCGGTACTGGCGGTGTTGAGATAGGTGCTCTTCGGACGGAACTCGGCGCGGACGAGGCTCTCGAAGGTCTCCATGCCCCTTACTGTGCGGCCCCGAGGGCGCCCCGTCCATCGGGTTTCACCGCCGCGCAGCCGTCGGGCCCGCAGCCCTCGACCGGTTGGACGCCCAAGGCGCCGTAGGCCCGGTCCAGGACGAAGAACGGCACGCCCCGCGCGCCGAGCCGCGCGGCCTCCCGCACGTCGGCCCGTACGTCGTCGGCGTGGGCACCGGGATCGGCGAGCACCGCGCGGGCGCCGTCGGCGTCCAGCCCGGCGGCTCCGCCGCGTGGGCGCGAGTACCCCGACGCACCCGCACCCGCACCCGCACCCGCACCCGCACCCGCACCCGCACCCGCACCCGCACCCGCAGAACTACCGCTCCAGCCGCCCGTTGAACCGCCGAGGCAGCCCCAGCTCGTTCGCGTCCCGCAACTCCGCCGGCAGCAGCGCCTCCGGCGTGTTCTGGTACACCACCGGCCGCAGCCACCGCTCGATCGCCGTCCCGCCCACCGACGTGGACGTCGACGTGGTCGCCGGGTACGGCCCCCCGTGATGCTGCGCCGGCGCCACCGCGACCCCGGTCGGCCAGGCATTCACCAGCACCCGCCCGGCCAGCGGCGTCAGCTCCGCCAGGATCTCCCTGCCCCGCCCCTCGCCGGCCGCCTCCGCGGCGGACAGGTGCACCGTCGCCGTCAGGTTGCCCGGCAGCCGGGACAGCACGGCCTCGGCCTCGGCCTGGTCCGCGTAGCGCACCACGACGGTGACCGGCCCGAAGCACTCCTCCAGGAGCAGGTCGTAGGCGCCCTCCTGGGCCAGCTTGCCGGCCGGCACCGTGAGGAACCCGGGGCTGACGGTGTGCTCGCCGCCCGCGCCCGGCGTCACCGGGGACTCGACGTCCGGCAGTTCGGTGCGCTCGGCGACACCGGCCAGGAAGTTGTCCCGCATCCGGTGGTCGAGCAGCACACCGGCGTCGGTGTCGCTGACCGCCTCGGTGAGCGACTTGACGAGCTGGTCGCCGGCCGCGCCGGCGGGGGCGAGGACCAGGCCGGGCTTGACGCAGAACTGCCCGACGCCCATCGTCATCGACCCGGCCAGCCCGGTACCGATCGCCTCGGGGCGCTCGGCCGCCGCGGCCTCGGTGATGACGACCGGGTTGAGGGAGCCCAGCTCGCCGTGGAAGGGGATCGGCACCGGGCGGGCCGCCGCCGCGTCGAACAGCGCCCGGCCGCCGCGCACCGAGCCGGTGAACCCGGCCGCCGTGACCAGCGGGTGCCGGACCAGTTCGACACCGGCCTCGAAGCCGTGCACCAGACCCAGCACCCCCGCGGGGATGTCGTGCCGGGCGGCGGCCCGCCGCAGCACCGAGGCGACCAGCTCGGACAGCGCCGGGTGGTCGGGGTGGGCCTTGACCACGACCGGGCAGCCGGCCGCCAGCGCGCTCGCGGTGTCGCCGCCGGGCACGGAGAAGGCGAAGGGGAAGTTGGAGGCCGAGTAGACGGCGACCACGCCGAGCGGCACCTTGTAACGGCGCAGGTCCGGGATGGGCGGGGTCGCGGTGTCGTCGGGGTGGTCGATGACGACACCGAGGAACTCACCCTCGTCGACGATCTTCGCGAAGGCCCGCAGCTGATAACACGTACGGGCCAGCTCACCGCCCAGCCGGACCGGCCCGAGCGCCGTCTCGGCGTCCGCGACCTCGACCAGGCTCTCCTTGGCCGCCTCCAGCTCGTCGGCGGCGGTACGCAGGAAGGCGGCGCGCACGGCGCGGTCGGCGAGCGACTCGCGCGCGGCGTGCGCGGCGCGCACCGCGGCGTCCACCTCCTGGGCCGTCGCCTCCACCGCGACCTGTTCCCGCTGCTTCCCGGTACGGGGGTCGACGCTCCAGACTGGTGCTGCTGCCACCGCGGGTCCCTCCAGATCTAGGGACGTTCGATATACTGAACGCTGTCTCCATGGATGAATACGTCGGGAGACTATTTCCCGTCCGACGAAGGGGTCAAGGCCGATGCCGACAGCCGAGACAGGCGGCGGAGCGCAGGTCAAGTCCGCGGTGCGGACCGTCGAGCTGCTGGAGTACTTCGCCGGGCGCCCCGGCATGCACTCGCTCGCCTCGGTCCAGGAGGCCGTCGGCTATCCGAAGTCCAGCCTCTACATGCTGCTGCGCACCCTGGTCGACCTCGGCTGGGTGGAGACGGACGCGACCGGCACCCGGTACGGCATCGGAGTCCGGGCGCTGCTGGTCGGTACGTCCTACATCGACGGCGACGAGGTCGTCGCGGCGGCCCGCCCCACCCTGGACCGCCTCTCCGACGACACCACCGAGACCATCCACCTCGCCCGCCTGGACGGCACCAACGTGGTGTACCTGGCCACCCGCCAGTCCCAGCACTACCTGCGCCCCTTCACCCGGGTCGGCCGCCGCCTGCCCGCCCACTCCACCTCCCTCGGCAAGGCGCTGCTGAGCACATACACCGACGAGCAGGTCCGCAAGCTGCTGCCCGAGACCCTGCCGGCGCTGACCGAGCACACGATCACCGACCGGGAACAGCTCATCGAGGAACTGCGGCAGATCCGCGACCAGGGCTTCGCCGTGGACCGCGAGGAGAACACGCTGGGCCTGCGCTGCTTCGGCGTGGCCATCCCGTACCGCACCCCGGCCCGGGACGCGATCAGCTGCTCGGTGCCGGTGGCCCGGCTCACCCCGGCCCACGAGCAGCTGGTCAAGGACGCCCTGTTCGACGCCCGCGACCGGCTGACGCTGGCCACCCGGAGGCTCTGACATGAGACGGAGGTGAGAAACCGGGAGGAAACCGAGCGGGAGGGAACACTCGGGAACGATCCCCTCCCGCCCTTCGTCATCCAGAGCGGGATGAACAAGACGATCAGGCGCGCGTCGGTCTTCACGCTGCTCCTGGTGTTCGCACTGCTGCTGCGAGCCACCTGGGTGCAGTTCTACGAGGGCCAGGCGCTCGCGGACGACACGGACAACCGGCGCAACGCGATCCAGACGTACGCGGGGCCGCTCGGGAACATCATCGTGGCCGGCGAGGCGGTCACCGGATCGGCGCGGACGGAGGGCAGCGACCTCGCCTACAAACGGACGTACACGGACGGCGAGCTGTACGCGGCGGTGACGGGCTACGCCTCACAGGCGTACGCACCCACGCAGTTGGAGGGCATCTACGAGGACCTCCTCAACGGCACCGACCCGCAGCTGAAGACGGTGCTGGACACCGTCACCGACCAGCGGGCCGACCCGGGCAACGTGATCACGACGATCGACCCGGCCGTGCAGAAGGCCGGGTACGAGGCGCTGGGCGACAACAAGGGCGCGGCCGTCGCGCTGGACCCCAAGACGGGGAAGATCCTCGGAGTCGTCTCCACCCCGTCGTACGACCCGACGTCGCTCACCGACGCCAACACGGCCGGTACGGCGTGGAAGAAGCTGAACGCGGACGACGACAAGCCACTCACGAACCGCGCGCTGCGCCAGCCGTTGCCACCGGGCTCGACGTTCAAGCTGGTGGTGGCGTCGGCCGCCTTGGAGGACGGTCTCTACTCCTCGGTCGACGAGAAAACCGACAGCCCCGACCCCTACACCCTCCCCGGAACCGTCACCCCCCTCTCCAACGAGAACCCGAACGCCCCCTGCGAGAACGCCACCATCCGCGTGGCGCTCCAGTACTCCTGCAACAACGTCTTCGGCAAGATGGCCGTCGACCTGGGCCAGGACAAGGTGCGGGCGATGGCGGAGAAGTTCGGCTTCAACGACGACGAGCAGGACGTGCCGGTACGGGCGTACACCAGCGTGTACCCGTCCGACATGGACGAGGCGCAGACGGGCCTGTCCGGCATCGGCCAGTTCGACGTGACCGCGACCCCGCTGCAGATGGCGATGGTCTCGGCCGCCCTGGCCAACGACGGCAAGCTGGTCTCCCCGCACATGGTGTCGCAGACCACCGACAGCGGCGGCGACGTGCTGGAGGACTACGACGAGGACGCCTCCACCGAGCGGATCGTCAGCTCCGCCACCGCCGAGCAGCTCCAGTCGGCGATGCAGACGGTGGTCGAGGACGGCACCGGTTCCAACGCGCAGATCGACGGCGCGACGGTGGGCGGCAAGACCGGCACCGCACAGCACGGCGAGAACAACAGCAAGACGCCGTACGCCTGGTTCACGTCCTACGCCACCGATGACTCCACCGGCGAGCAGGTCGCCGTCGCGGTCATGGTCGAACAGTCCGACGCGGCCCGCTCGGAGGTCAGCGGCAACGGCCTGGCGGCCCCGGTGGCGAAGGCGATGATGGAAGCGGCACTGGACGACTGACCGGCTAACCCCGCAACTTGAGAAGCTGAGCGTCGAGCAGGGCGTCGGGGACATCGGGCGTACCACTGAGGTAGGCGACGGTGTCCCCGACCCGCAGCACGAAGGCCCGCCGGTCACCCGCCTTGAGCCCGACGGCCTGATCGGTCCCGTCAGGAGCGGGCGCGGCCGTCACCTTCTCAAACTCCCGCCGCTCACCGTCGACCGTTCCCCGGAACCCCTCCACACAGCCGTCGAAGGCAACCCCGATCGCGTCAAGGGCACCGGCAGCCTCACCGCCCTCATACTCGGCAACCACGACACGCACCACGGCCCCCTCCCCCGACGCATCCCGCACCACGACGGACGCGCGCTCGCCGACGACCGCACCGGCCAGCGCACGGCCGAGCGGAGCACAGACCTCCACCTCGACGCCGACCTCGGCCGGCTTCCCCTGGCCCACCGTGAACCCGTCCACATCCGCCCCACCGAGCACAGCACCGCCCGCACCACCCGGCCGCGCGGAAACACTCGGCTTCAGCAAATCCTGCGCGGAGTCACCACCACCGGCCACCACATCACACGCGGCCAGCACCACGCACAGGGCGACAACGACCCCACCACGCCCTACCCGCCGCACATCCCCCACCGTCGCGCTCCGCTCAACTAGACCGTGTACACCACGGGCCACCCGTGTCCCCCGCGAACTACCGCCTCACCGCGAACTGCCCCTCGGGCAGCCGCAATGAGCACAGTTCGGACGGTCTGTGACCATGGGGCAGAGGTACCGTCCAGGTGTCCCCGCAGAACGGAGTCCGCCGTGCCGCCGAGCAACGAGGAACACACCGGCTACCGGATCGCACGCGTCCGGAAGCAACGGGGTCTGACGCAGCAGGGACTGGCGATACGGGCCCACCTGTCGAAGTCCCTCGTCTCCAAGGTCGAGTGCGGACAGAAGCCCGCGTCTCCCGCTCTGGTCGCGGCCTGTGCCCGTGCGCTGGGTGTCTCCACGTCCGAGCTGCTGGGACAGCCCTATGCCGAGGATTTGCGCCGTGACCGGATAGACGCACTGATCCAGCCGATCCGCGAGGCGCTGGAGAACTGGGACATCGCTCTGGACTGGGCGACGGCCCCACGCCCAGCCCTGTTGATCTGGTCGGACGTCCAGCGTGCGCTGAGACAGCGCCGTCAGGCGCAGTACACGGACATGGTGCGGGTACTGCCCGTGCTGATCGACGAGTCGGTACAGGCGGCGCACACCAGCGCCCGGGAGGAACAGCGGCTGGCCTACGAATGTCTGGCGGAGACGTTCCGGTGTGTGTTCACCGTGGCGTGGAAGTTCGGCTTCCTCGATCTGGCGACCGTCGCGCTCGACCGGCTCGCCTGGACCGCACCGCGCGCCGACGAGCCCGGGCTGGCCGCCATGCATGCCGTCCTGCGGGCGCAGACCACGATGTCGTCGGGGCGGTACGACGTGGGTCTGCGGGTCGTCGACAGGGCTCAGCGGGACCTTGACGGCCAGCAGTCACGCCGCCCTGGGGGCATTGAGGCGATGCAGGGCATGCTCCACCTGCGCGCCGCGACCATCGCGGGTCGTATGAAGGACGGGGACCAAGCCGACGCCCGCCTGGCCGAGGCTCGTGCGCTTGCCCAGGCCACGGGCGAGTTGCCCGACTTCGGCGTCACCTGGGGGCCGGTGAACGTCGCAGTGCATGCCGTGGCGATCGCCTCGGACGCCGACGACTTCGGGCGCGCGATCGAACTGGCCGAGAACGTACACATCCCCCGCGACTGGACCCGCTCCCGAGCCGGGCATCACTGGATGGACCTGGCACGCGCGCACGCCTGGTCCGACCACCCGGAGCAGGCCCTGGACTGCCTGCACCGCGCCCGCCGGATCGCACCGCAGCAGACGCGTTACCACCCGACGGTGCGGGATACGGTGCTGGCGCTCAAGCGACGCGACCGAGCCCGAAACAGCTCGCTGTCCCAGTACGCGGAATGGGTCGGCATCTAGCAGCCCCAGACGCCAGGCAGTTGCACAGTTCGGTGCAACTGCCTGGCAGCACCAGTCGGCATGCTGATCCTCGTCAGCAGCTCCGGGACCGAGCGAACGGCTCCGGGGTGTGGTCAACCTGATGGGAGCGTCGACATGCCGCACGGCACCGCCCACCACGCCCCTGCGAGTAACCTCCGCATGCGCGATGCGGAAGCGACAGCATGCTGAGCCCAGGGGGTGACTTGCGCCTCCTGCCCTGGGCGGGCCCCGAAGGCAAACCGTGTTATCTGTCCAGCGACGGAACAGGCTTCATGGCACGCCTCGCCGACCAGGCGGAGGCGGAGCAACTCGACCTGGCCGGCGAACTGATCGAGGAGTCACAGCGGGTCCTCGCCGACCGTGCGTGGCCGCCCGGTGAACTGCACCTCCTGACAGTCCAACTGACCGAGGCGCTGACCAACACCCACCGCATTGCGGTGAGCCGCGGCGCACGCCTGCCCTTGCTCACTTTTGAGGACGCCGAGGTCTGCGATGGCAGGAACGAGAGCGACGTGTAATCGCCGTTCAAGTGCTGGCGTAGGAGCGAGTCACCATCGGCCGACACCAGAAGATGCGGCAACCGGCCTCAGACTCGGTCCCGGCACACCCCATGCCCTAGACCCACCTGGAACAGACGGTGCGCACTTCCTCCGCTGCCTCCAGCCGCAGCACACGCCGAAAGCAACATCCACAGCACAAATGATCCACCAGTGACCGTCCTCGATCACGATAATAGTCGTCCGCGCCTCGGAGCAGTGGCGATTAGTCCTTTCATATACCAACACGTCAACGAGGCCACGGATCCAACCCTGGATCGGAGTGTAGACACACCAAGGGGCGGTCCGCGCAAACAGCCAATTCCAAGGCGCTTTCGAGGGTATCGCCCATTTCCCAGATCCATCCTAGACCGGCTGCCACAATCCTGCCTCCTGCCTCTACGAAGACACTTGAATAGCTGAGCCATTCGCCGACCGGGAAATAGCGACCGCCCAAAGCTTCCTCGATCTCGGCAGCCAGACCGCGCTGCCCCGCACCGGCAGCGATCGGGTCGAGATTGAAGGGCTCGTCATTACTGAAGTTTGGGCCCGCTCGATTGACCGGCTCAATAGCCAGCCCTCCCACCGTGCCAAGGATTTCCATGGCCTGCGCATTGGGCACATACCCTTCTTGCCGCAAGGAGTCGACCCATGGGTCGACGATCACCTGCCGCTGCGGGTACCAGCCAGAGTTGCGAAGCGCCTGCAACAAATCAGGGCACAATAGGTCAGTACGGATCATGGAAGCTAACCGATGCCGAGATGTTTCTGCAACCGGTCACAGCGACCACAGGGTTCAGCTGGCTCACCGTGCCCAGTCGTGTTCGACGTAGGCATAGAGTTATTCTTTGATTTCACCGTTCTCATTGTACCGCCCCTGATGGCCGCGGCTCCTTCGGCCGCTTGCGCCTGGATAAGGCAGTGCACTTCGGCACAGCCTCCATGGTGACCGACTTCTTCCAGGGCGTCCGCCAAGGGGCCATCGGCCGTCTCACCGTGCTTATTACGCCCGTAGTACTTTTGCCCTGATGGAGACGTGTACTCTGAAACGAACTTCACACCCGGCTCGTTACGGATAGCACTGGCATGCTCCACCAAGGGATCGTCATTACCACCGGTGCCGCAGTTGTGGACGAGTACCGGCGTCGCCCCCGCCAGCACATAGTACGTGTGCTGCGCGGCCCCTCTCTATCTGCGTATTCGCAGATCAGCGGTGGTTTCGGGTTCCGCTGGTGTCCGTGGTTGTGCGGGGGAATCCGTGGGTGTTGCCGCTGAGGTTGAAAGGTTGGGGTGACAGCGGGCGTTGGCGGTGCTACATCCTCGTCATGAGGTATGCGGATG
>NZ_JBQOUX010000182.1:0-9137 GCF_052216785.1 Streptomyces sp. JW3
CCCCCCCCCCCCCCCCCCCGGGCTGGACCTCTTCGCCGCCGACTTCGAACACCGGCACGGGCTGCCCGTGGAGCGGCTCTATGTCGCCAAGACGCTGCACGCCCTGCTCACTCTCACCGAGGAGGGCGCCTTCCCGCGCGGGACCACGCTGGCCGCGGTGGTCACCGGCCGTCCGTTCCCCGAGCGGCCGTTCCCCGACCGCCCGTTCCCCGAGCGCCGGTGAGTGCTCACGCGGTCTCCCGGTACGCCGCCGCCTCCTCCAGGTCCAGCCGGCGCAGCAGCGTGCGCAGCATCTCGTCGTCGATGTACCGGCCGTCCCGGAGCTTGACGAAGACCTCGCGCTCGGCACCGATCATCTCCCCGGACAGCCGCCGGTAGGTGTCGTCGACGGTCTCCCCGGTGACGCTGTTGACCTGGCCGAGCCGCTCCCAGACGGCGTTGCGGCGGCGTTCCAGGACCGTGCGCAGCCGCTCGGCGAGCGGTCCGGGCAGGGCGTTGCGCGGGTCGGTGAGCAGGTCGTCCAGGCGCTGTTCGGCGACCCGGGACGCCTGTGCCTGGGCGTTGGCCTCGGCCAGCGTCTCGGCCTGGACGTCGTGGCCGGGGAACTTCAGCAGCCGGATCAGCGGCGGCAGGGTCACGCCCTGCACCACCAGGGTGCCGATGACGGTGGTGAAGGTGAGGAACAGGATGAGGTTGCGCTCGGGGAAGGGTTCGCCGCCGTGCACGGTGAGCGGGATGGAGAAGGCGATGGCCAGGGAGACCACGCCGCGCATGCCGGCCCAGGCGATGACGAAGGGCTGTTTCCAGGTCGGGTTCTCCTCGCGGGCACGCACGCGTGCCGACAGGAGGCGGGGCAGGAAGGTCGCCGGGTACGACCACACGAACCGCGCGGCGACCACCACCAGGAAGAGCGCGAGCGCGTACCAGGCGGCCTCGATCCCCTCGTAGGCGCCGAGGCCCTTGAGGACCACGGGGAGCTGGAGGCCGATCAAGGCGAACACGGCCGACTCCAGGACGAAGGCGACCATCTTCCACACCGCGTCCTCCTGGAGGCGGGTGGCGAAACCGACCTCCCACGCGCGGTGGCCGAGGTACAGCGCGACGACCACGACCGCCAGCACCCCGGAGGCGTGCACCTGCTCGGCCGCCGCGTAGGCGACGAACGGGATGAGCAGGGAGAGGGTGTTCTGGAGCAGCGGTTCCTTCAGCCGGGTGCGCAGCCAGTGCAGCGGCACCATGAGGATCAGTCCGACGCCGACGCCGCCGACCGCGGCGATCAGGAACTCGCCGATGCCGCCGGCCCAGGTGGCGCCCTCGCCGACCGCCGCGGCGAGCGCCACCTTGTAGGCGGTGATGGCGGTGGCGTCGTTCACCAGGGACTCGCCCTGGAGGATGGTGGTGATCCGGGAGGGCAGTCCGACCCGGCGGGCGACCGCCGTGGCGGCCACGGCGTCCGGCGGCGCCACCACCGCGCCGAGCACCAGGGCGGCGGTCAGCGGCAGCCCCGGCACGATCAGGTAGGCGGCCCAGCCGACCACGAAGGTCGCGAACAGCACGTAGCCCACGGAGAGCAGGGCGACCGGCCGCACCTGGGCGCGCAGGTCCAGGTAGGAGCTGTCGGTGCCCGCGGTGTACAGCAGCGGGGGCAGCAGCAGCGGCAGTACGACGTGCGGGTCGAGGGTGTAGTCGGGCACGCCGGGGACGTAGCTGACCGCCAGTCCGGCGGCGACCAGCAGCAGCGGCGCCGGCACCGGTGTGCGCCGGCCCGCCGCGGCGACCGCCGCACTCCCCGCCACCAGCAACAGCAGCGGCATCACGTCCATGGTCCCGGCCCACCCTTTTCCTCCGCGCGGTCTTCCGCACGCCCGTCGTAACCTGGCAATCATGAAACAGTGCACGCATGCCGACGCGCTGCCGCACCCGGAGCCGGAGCCGCTGAGCGAGACCTGCCCGGAGTGCCTGGCCGACGGCACGGACCCGGTGCAGCTGCGGCTGTGCCTCACCTGCGGTCACGTCGGCTGCTGCGACTCCTCCCCGAAACGGCATGCCACGGGGCATCATGAACAGACCGGGCATCCCGTGATGCGGACCTTCGAGCCGGGCGAGAACTGGCGCTGGTGCTTCGTCGACCACGTGCTCGTGTAGCCACGCAAGGGCAACAGGAAGGTACGGTTCGACCACCTGACGTCTGGGTACGTCAACCCGGCGCGCGCTCTTCCGATTTGGACCCGCCCAACCCCTAGCCACTGTGCGTGTTCACGTGTTTACTATGAGTGACAGCAAGGGGTTGGGGTCTCGGGGACAGGAAAGTACGGAGCGCGATAACGTCACCGCTGAACGACTGAGAACCACTGAACCACGTATCGCGTCACCGCGTTACCCGAGGGGTGACCCTCGGCCCTGAAACGCTTGTACCACCTTGGAGGTGAGGGTGTCCCAGATCGCAGGCGAGCCCGCGACCCAGGACTTCGTGGAAGTCCGGCTGCCGGCCGCGGGGGCCTACCTGTCGGTGCTGCGTACGGCGACGGCCGGCCTCGCGGCCCGTTTGGACTTCACCCTCGACGAGATCGAGGACCTGCGCATCGCGGTGGACGAGGCCTGCGCGATCCTGCTTCAGCAGGCCGTGCCCGGCTCCGTGCTCAGCTGCGTCTTCCGCCTCGTCGACGACTCGCTGGAGGTCACCGTCTCGGCACCGACCACGGACGGCCACGCGCCCGCGCGGGACACCTTCGCCTGGACCGTGCTGTCCGCGCTGGCGGGCAAGGTCTCCTCCGCCGTCGACGAGGACGACACCGTGTCGATCAGCCTCTACAAACAGCGCGGCGCGGGACCCGGGCCGGCGTGAGGGAGGACGGGCCGGTGCGGGACGAAGAGCGCGGCACGCGGGAGCTGCCGGCCGAGGGCACACGTTCTCCGAGCGGGGCCCGCGGCAGGGCGGCCGGCATCGACGGCATCCCCGAGCAGGCCCGTCCGCATCCCGAGGACGCCGGTGTCCGGTCCGGCCTCGCGGGCGGCGGGCAGCGGGCCGGGGAGCCGGACGACGCCGTGCAGAGCGTGCCTTCGGACGGGCGGGGCGGGGGCGATCCCGTCCTGCCCGGCCGATCGGAGGCGAGGGCTCCGGAAAGGGCTACGGGCGGGACCATGAGCGAGCACGAGCGACACTCCGAGGACGAGGTGCCCGGCGCGCGGAGCGTGCCGGCGCAGCACGGCCGGCACGACCGGCACGACCCCCAGGACCGCAGCGGGGCGCGGGCCCTGTTCGCCGACCTGCGCCGCATGGACGACGGCAGCGCCGAGTACGCGGAGCTGCGCAACCGGCTGGTGCGCATGCACCTGCCCCTGGTCGAGCACCTCGCCCGCCGCTTCCGCAACCGCGGCGAGCCGCTCGACGACCTCACCCAGGTCGCCACCATCGGGCTGATCAAGTCGGTCGACCGGTTCGATCCGGAGCGCGGCGTGGAGTTCTCCACGTACGCGACCCCGACGGTCGTCGGCGAGATCAAGCGGCACTTCCGCGACAAGGGCTGGGCGGTGCGGGTGCCGCGCCGGCTCCAGGAGCTGCGGCTGTCCCTGACCACGGCGACGGCCGAGCTGTCCCAGCTGCACGGCCGCTCCCCCACCGTGCACGAGCTGGCCGAGAAGCTGGCCATCTCGGAGGAGGAGGTGCTGGAGGGCCTGGAGTCCGCCAACGCGTACTCCACGCTGTCGCTGGACGTCCCGGACACCGACGACGAGTCCCCGGCGGTCGCCGACACCCTCGGCGCGGAGGACGAGGCGCTGGAGGGGGTGGAGTACCGGGAGTCGCTCAAGCCGCTCCTGGAGGACCTGCCGCCCCGGGAGAAACGCATCCTGCTGCTGCGCTTCTTCGGCAACATGACGCAGTCGCAGATCGCGCAGGAGGTCGGCATCTCCCAGATGCACGTGTCCCGGCTGCTGGCCCGCACGCTGGCCCAGCTGCGGGAGAAGCTGCTGGTCGAGGAGTAGGCCGAGAAGCAGACCGACGAGCGAGCCGGGGAGCGAGCCGGGGCGTGGGCCCCGCCGGCGCCGTTACCGCGGCGGCCGGCCGGGGCCCCTGATGCCGAGGGCCCGGGTGGTCTCGGGGTTGACGAGCAGCACCAGCGCCGCGACGGCCACCGCGGCCAGCGCGATGCCCCCGGGGATCGCCATGCTGTCGGCCTGCAGCAGGTTGTAGGCCACCGGCAGCGCCATGATCTGCGTGATCACCGCCGGGCCCCGGCTCCAGCCGCGCCGGGCGAGCAGCCCGCGGGCGGCGAGCAGCGGCAGCAGGGCCAGGACGATCAGGGTGACGCCGCCGGTGACCGCCTGGGTGCGGTCGTCGGGGTGGCCCGTGAGACCGCCGACGAGCATCCAGACGCCGCCGGCGACGAGCGCGAGGCCCTCCAGACCGGCGAGCGCCGCGGCGGCGGTCAGCCGGGCGGGACGGTCGCCCGGCTCCTCGGCGGGGGCGGCTCCATCGGTACGGGGGTTCTGCTCGCTGCTCACCCCAGCAGGGTAGCCCGCACCGCGGGGCCACTCGGTGGCGAGGTTCCGGTGACCCCGCCCGACCACGCGATGCCGGGACCCCTGCCGATGCCGGGGCGCCCCCGGTCCCGCGCCCGCGCGCCCGTGGTGAGGTTCACGTCGGTCAGGTGTCCTGATCCACCGATCGGTCTGGGCCCGGTACCACCCAGTAGGTACGCTCGTCCCATGCGTGCACTTCTCGTGGTCAACCCGGCGGCAACCACCACGAGCGCGCGCACGCGCGACGTACTGATCCACGCGCTCGCCAGCGAGATGAAGCTGGAGGCGGTCACCACCGAGTACCGCGGGCACGCCCGTGACCTGGGCCGGCAGGCCGCGCAGAGCGACGACATCGAGCTGGTGGTGGCGCTCGGCGGCGACGGCACGGTCAACGAGGTCGTCAACGGCCTGCTGCACGCCGGCCCCGACCCCGACCACCTGCCGCGCCTCGCGGTCGTCCCCGGCGGTTCCACCAACGTCTTCGCCCGCGCCCTCGGCCTGCCCAACCACGCGGTGGAGGCCACCGGCGCCCTGCTGGACGCGTTGCGCGAGGGCAGCGAGCGGACCGTCGGGCTGGGGCTGACGTCGGGCACCCCGGGGACCGAGGACGAGGCGGTGCCGTCCCGCTGGTTCACCTTCAACGCGGGCCTCGGCTTCGACGCCGGCGTGGTCGGCCGGGTCGAACAGCACCGCGAGCGGGGCCGGAAGTCCACCCACGCGCTCTACGTCCGCCAGGTGCTGCGCCAGTTCTTCGGCGAGGCGCACCGGCGGCACGGGACGATCACGCTGGAGCGGCCGGACGCCGACCCGGTGACCGATCTGGTGCTCTCCATAGTCTCGAACACCTCGCCGTGGACCTTCCTGGGCAATCACCCGATGTACGCGTCACCTAAGGCCTCGTTCGATAAAGGGCTCGACGTACTCGGTCTGAGCCGCATGACGACGACCGCGGTCGCCCGGTATGGCACCCAGTTGCTCACTTCGTCCCCTGAGCGCGGACCCCACGGCAGACACGCGGTCTCGCTGCACGACATGTCCGAGTTCACCTTGCATTCGAAGGTCCCGCTCCCCCTCCAGATGGACGGTGACCACCTGGGGCTGCGTACGAGCGTGACGTTCACAGGCGTACGCCGTGCACTGCGTGTGATTGTGTGAGCAGAAGCGGCGAAAGTCCTTTCACTCGAACGTTTAGGCCACGGTCCACCCCTTAGAAGTACGGCTGTGACCTAGTCGACACCGAAGAATCAAAAAAAACTTTCCGGAAGGGGTTGTATCCGCCGCTGAGGTTTGCGAGTCTCTACGTGGCGATCGGGACGGCCCGCAACATCGGCCTCCACAGATCACCGGAACCCCTCTTCAAACCAAGGACCACGCCAGGGAACCTGGCAGTCGGCCCTTCCCTTGTTGAGGGATTCGTGAAAGCGTTCACATTCACAAGCAATCTGCATGTAATACCAAGGAGAGGTAGCAGCCATGGACTGGCGTCACCGCGCCGTTTGCCGCGAGGAAGACCCCGAGCTCTTCTTCCCCATCGGCAACACCGGTCCTGCGCTGCTGCAGATCGAGGAAGCCAAGGCCGTCTGCCGTCGCTGCCCGGTTATGGAGCAGTGCCTGCAGTGGGCGCTCGAGTCCGGTCAGGACTCCGGCGTCTGGGGTGGTCTCAGCGAGGACGAGCGTCGTGCCATGAAGCGCCGCGCCGCCCGCAACCGGGCCCGTCAGGCCTCCGCCTGACACACCCGCCCCGCGACAGCCTGAGCTTGGCGGCGCGTACAGCGAGTACGCATCCCCCCGCCCCCGAGCCGCAGCGCGCAGTACCCCGCAGCGAGCACTGGCCCCGGATCACCGTCGATCCGGGGCTTTTTGCTGTCCCGCACCGGACATGGCCGACCGGCTACTTCTGCGAGCGCACCGGCAGGTCGAGGATCACCCGGGTGCCGCCGCCGGGGGCCGGCACCATGTCGAAGGAGCCGCTCAGCTCGCCCTCCACCAGCGTGCGGACGATCTGGAGGCCGAGGTTGCCCGAGCGGTGCGGGTCGAAGTCGGCGGGCAGACCGACCCCGTCATCCTGGACGGTGACCAGCAGCCGGGCCTCCTTCGACGTGCCGCCGCGCACCGCGGAGACCTCCACCGTGCCGGTGTCGCCCTCTCGGAAGCCGTGCTCCAGCGCGTTCTGGAGCACCTCGGTCAGCACCATCGACAGCGGGGTCGCCACCTCGGCGTCCAGGATGCCGAAGTGACCGGTGCGCCGGCCGGCGACCTTGCCCGGCGAGATCTCGGCGACCATCGCCAGCACCCGGTCGGCGATCTCGTCGAACTCCACCCGCTCGTCCAGATTCTGGGACAGCGTCTCATGCACGATGGCGATCGAGCCGACCCGGCGGACCGCCTCCTCCAGCGCCTCGCGCCCGCGCTCGGACTCGATGCGGCGGGCCTGGAGCCGGAGCAGGGCGGCGACCGTCTGGAGGTTGTTCTTCACCCGGTGGTGGATCTCCCGGATGGTGGCGTCCTTGGTGATCAACTCGCGCTCGCGGCGGCGCAGTTCCGTGACGTCCCGCAGCAGCACCAGCGAACCGATGCGGGTGCCCTTGGGCTTGAGCGGGATGGCGCGGAACTGGATCACGCCGTCGGCGGCCTCGATCTCGAACTCGCGCGGCGCCCAGCCGCTGGCCACCTTGGCCAGCGCCTCGTCCACCGGCCCGTGGGTCGGGGCGAGTTCGGCGGTGGTGCGGCCGAGGTGATGGCCGACCAGGTCGGCGGCGAGGCCCATGCGGTGGTAGGCCGACAGGGCGTTCGGCGAGGCGTACTGGACGATGCCGTCGCCGTCGACCCGGATCAGGCCGTCGCCGACGCGCGGCGAGGCGTCCATGTCGACCTGCTGGTTCTCGAACGGGAAGGCGCCCGCCGCGATCATCTGGGCGAGGTCGGAGGCGCTCTGGAGGTAGGTGAGTTCGAGGCGGCTCGGGGTGCGCACGGTCAGCAGGTTGGTGTTGCGGGCGATCACGCCGAGCACCCGGCCCTGGCGCCGGACCGGGATCGACTCGATGCGGACCGGGACCTCCTCGCGCCACTCCGGGTCGCCCTCGCGCACGATCCGGCCCTCGTCCAGGGCGATGTCCAGCATGGGGCGCCGGCCGCGCGGGACGAGGTGGCCGACCATGTCGTCCTGGTACGAGGTGGGGCCGGTGTTCGGCCGCATCTGGGCGACGGAGACGTACCGGGTGCCGTCGCGGGTGGGGACCCACAGGACCAGGTCGGCGAAGGAGAGGTCGGAGAGGAGCTGCCACTCCGACACCAGCAGATGGAGCCACTCCAGGTCGGAGATGTCGAGAGCGGTGTGCTGGCGTACGAGTTCGTTCATGGAGGGCACTCAGTGAGCGTACCCGGAGCCCCCCGGAGCACCCGCGGGCCGCGGCGCCTGGGAGGGACCCTCAACCCTCCCGGCACCGCAGCCCGGAGCAACCACGGCCGTGGGGTGTGCGGTCCCGGTCGGCCGAAGGTCGAGGAGCCGGAGCAGTCAGGGCAGAGAGCCTCGGATCCTCGGTCCGCCCTCCTGTGCGGGGAGAGCGGAAGCATGATGTTCATTCTGGACTAGACCACTAGGGGTGTCCATGCATCGGAACGGGTCAGTCGTTGTCGGTTTCCCACGACTGCTCGGACGTCCGAGCAGTCGGCAGCAGCCTAGCCCGGACGGGGCAAGCGCGGGACCGGTAAGGGTCCACTCTGTTAGATTGGCCCGAGGATTGGTCTAAACCACAGGCGCCACAGAACGGCTAAACCACAGAACGGCAGGCCAGCGTGGAAGTTGTCATCGTTCCGGACGCCAGGGCGGGCGGCGAGCTGATCGCCGAGGCCATGGCGCAGCTGCTCAGGCGCACGTCCGACGCCCTGCTCGGGGTGGCCACCGGCTCGACGCCGCTGCCCGTGTACGAGGCGCTGGCGGCGAAGGTGCGCGCGGGTTCGGTGGACACCGCGCGGGCCCGGATCGCCCAGCTCGACGAGTACGTGGGGCTGCCGGCCGACCATCCGGAGTCGTACCGGTCGGTGCTGCGGCGCGAGGTGCTCGAGCCGCTCGGCATCGGCATGGACGCGTTCCTGGGGCCGGACGGCACGGCGGCGGACGTCCAGGCGGCGTGCGCGGCGTACGACCGGGCGCTGGCCGGGGCCGGCGGGGTCGACCTCCAGCTGCTGGGGATCGGCACCGACGGGCACATCGGCTTCAACGAGCCGTGCTCCTCGCTGGCCTCGCGGACCCGGATCAAGACGCTGACCGAACAGACCCGGGTGGACAACGCGCGGTTCTTCGACGGTGACATCGCGCAGGTGCCGCACCACGTGATCACGCAGGGCATCGGCACCATCCTGGAGGCCCGGCACCTGGTGCTGCTGGCCACCGGCGAGGGCAAGGCCGACGCGGTCGCGGCGACGGTGGAGGGACCGGTGGCGGCGGTGTGCCCGGCCTCGGCGCTCCAGCTCCACCCGCACGCCACCGTCGTGGTCGACGAGCCGGCCGCGTCCAAGCTGAAGCTGGCCGACTACTTCCGGCACACCTACGCCAACAAGCCGGAGTGGCAGGGCATCTGAGGCCCCCGTACGTATGTGAAGGCGGCGGGCCCGAG
>NZ_JBQOUX010000183.1:0-9055 GCF_052216785.1 Streptomyces sp. JW3
GGCGCGATGGACGGTTGTCCATCGCGCCACCAAAAGGGGTGAACGGGCGTAACTTTCCCGCGCGGGAAGCGTTCAGCCTCGCCAAGGGTTCGAACAGTTACCGAACATCATGCGGCGGATCAGCCTGACGGGTACGCCCAGGCGTTGGGGCGGCACCGGATGCCGTTGTACTCGAGGAACTTGGTCTGCTGCTGCATGACGGGAGCGAGGTCGCCGTTCTTGTCGCAGGTCACGTGGTTGTAGCCGAGCCGGTGGCCGACCTCGTGGTTGATCAGCATCTGCCGGTACGGATAGATCTTGTCGTCGCCGTAGGTCTTCGCGCCCCGCGCCCACCGGTAGGCGTTGATCATCACGCGCTCGGTGGCGGCGGAGTCGCAGGAAACGTTGTCGACCGTGGTGTCCAGGCCCGACTTGGCGCACCAGTCGGCGGTGGTGCCGGGGCTGGCCAGGGTGATCACGAAGTCGACCTTGCCGGAGTGCCGGCGCTCGAACGTGCGGGCGTTGTTGTGGGCCCAGCTCCGATCGTCGTTGAGTGTCTCCTGCACGGCCTCCGCGAAGAGTTCGGCGTCGAGGCCGAGCCCTTGTTCGACATCCACGCGGTAGGTGTACTTCTGCCCCTTCCCCGGCGCCTTGGCGACGCCCTCGACCGCGTCGAACTTCCCGGAACCCTTGAGAGTGGCGGCGAGCGGGTAGATCTTGCCCATCTTCTGCGCGTACGTCAGCGGCGCCGAGGCGTCCGACCCGGACTGGGCCTTCTGTTCGTTCGCGCCCGCGTCCGCGCCCCCGGCGGGCTCGCTGGTGTCGCGCGCCTGCGTGGTGGCGGGCCCGGACCCCACGTCCTCGCCACCGCCCCCGCCGGTGACCTGCCCGGCCACGACGATCGCCAGCACGGTGGTGACCGCCGCGGCGGCGATGCCGGTGAAGGTCCGTCCCTTGGCGCCCTTGGCCGCCTCGGGACGGTCGCGCCCACCCAGTTCGTCGGCGCGGCCCGGGTGCGCTTCTTCGCCAGGACCGTCCGCGGTACGAACGGCGTCGGCGTTCCAGTCGGTGGCGGCGGTGTACGGGTCGGGGGCGGGCGCGTCGGCACGGCTGTGCGCGGGCGTGCGGGCCGCGAAGACGTCCTCGCCCGCGCCTCCGTCGCCACCCCTCTCGAAGGCGTCGAGGTAATCCTGCCGAGGCCCGCCTGCCGGTGTCCGTGCCGCCTGCGGCACGGACGGCCCCTGCCGCTGCCGCGGAAGGGGCACACCGCCCGGACCGGAACCCGGGCCGGAACCCGGACCCGGGCCTGGTCCCGGACCAGAAACAGGAGGCACGCCGGGCGCACCACCGCGCCCCCCGAGCGCGCCCCACCCGCCCCCGGCTTCCCGCTGCTCGGGATGTCCGCCCCGCACCTGCCGTACCCCGTGGGCCGGGGTGCCGTCCGGAAGCCTCGGTACGCCTCTGGCGGGTGTCCCGTCGGCAGTACGCGGCGCGCCGTACGACGGCGCTCCGTACGCCGGCGTGCCGTAGGCCGGCGTCCCGCCTCCGGGCGCGGCTTCGGGCGCCGGTCCGCGCCCCTGCCCCGGCGGTACGGCCGGGGCACTCCGTTCCTGGGGCCGGCCACTCCGCTCCTGGGGCCGGCCACTCCGCTCCGGGGACCGTCCGCCCCGCTCCTGCGGCCGGCCGCCGCTTTCCTGTGGCCGGCCGCTGCGGCCTTCCCGTGCTGCGGTGGCGTCCGCGGTGTCGCCCTTGGGGGCCGGTCCGCGGCGGCTGTGGCGTCCCACTCGCGCCTCAGCCTCCTGTGTTCTCGTCGGTGTGCAGGTCAGCGGCGGCGCGGCGGGCGCCGCCGGCGGGCGCCGACCCGGCCGTGTCCGCGAGGAGTTCGCGGAAGGCGGTGGCGACCGTCTGCGGATACTCCATCATGGCGACGTGCCCCGCGTCCGGAAGGGTGAGCAGCCGCGAGTCGCGGAAGGCACGGGCCGCCCGCTGGGCCATGCGGTAGCCGACGAGTCTGTCCCGGCCGCCGTAGATGAGCAGGGTCGGGGCGAGGACGCGCTCGGCCTGGCGCCACAGTCCGTGCTGGCCGCCCACCGTGTAGGCGCTGACGATGCCCCGCGCGGAGCGCGTCATCGCGTCCCAGAAGTACGGCAGCCGCTGCCGCCGTTCCATCTCCTCCACCGCGTGCCGCAGCCCTTCTTCGGACACCCGCGCGGGATCGCCGTAGCACAGGGCCATGACGCCGCGGACCCGCTGTTCGGCCGTCCAGTCCCGGCTCACGCGGGTGAACAGGGCGGCGACCCCGGGCACCGCCAGCAGCCCGGTCGGCACGGCGCTGCGCTGGACGCGGATCTCCGGGAGGGCCGGCGAGACGAGGGTGAGCGTGCGCACCAGGTCGGGGCGGACGGCGGCGACGCGGGTGACGACGGCACCGCCGAGCGAGTTGCCCACCAGGTGCACCGGACCGCGGCGCTCCGCGTCGAGGAGGCGGATCACCGCGCGCGCGTGCCCGGTGATCGAGTAGTTGCCGTCGTCCGGTGGCGGGGAGTCGCCGAAGCCCGGCAGGTCGACCGCCTCGTTGTCGACCACGTCGTCCAGCAGCGGCATCAGCGCCGACCAGTTCTGCGACGAGCCGCTGAGACCGTGCACGTACAGGGCGGGCGGCAGCCCCGCGCGGGCCGGGCGCCGCGACCGCACCGTCACGGTGCTGCCGGGCAGCCGCACCGACCTCAGCCGCTCGCCTTCCGCGACCCTGACGGCCACTGCCTTCGGCAGCACGTTGGCGGGCGGCACGGACGGCAGCTCGGTCGAAGACATGCGGCAATATTACGAGACGATCACACAAGGGTTCATGTGTTCGGCATCACTGGAGGGGCGCATCTGTTCGGCATGGGCGCACGAATCCTCGCAGCACCTCATGTACCGCACATACGGCAGCACATCGCCCAGCATCCGAATCGGGTGTCTCCTAGGCTCGTACAGAGGGCACCCGCACCTGACCCCCCGCCCGCCCGGCGGGGACGTTCACCGAAAGGGAGCCGGCATGGCCATCGACCCCAGCGACCCCGAGACGTTCGAGCACGACGAGGCGCAGGCGGCGCAGGACGCCGGCGTCGAGGCACCGGACGCCGACGCGGCCGAGCAGCGGACGGACATCACCCCGGACCGGGACGACCCGCTGACCGACGTGGACCCCGACCGCGGCAACGAGGCCGATCTCGCCGAGCAGGCCCGCGTGGTCTCCCTCGACGAGGACGACTACCGCTGACGCGCACCCGCCAGGACCCCGCAGCCCAGGCAGCAGCCAGACACCGAGGCACCCAGGCACCCAGGCATCCGGGCACCCAGGCAACATCGAGCAGGGAAGAGGCCGAGACGTGCCCGACCTGAACCCGTTGACCGCCTTATGCGTTCTTTTCGTCCGCGTCCGGTCCGTGAAATTCTCGGCTCGCACCGCGCACACCACGGTTACCGAAAAGTACGATGGCCGCGCGGCGCACACCGCGCAGGGACGACTTTGGGAGGCGGCGTGACAGCCATCGAGCAGACAGAGGCGGCACGCCCGCGGGGCACGCGCCTGCCGCGTCGCGCCCGACGGAACCAGCTGCTGGGCGCCGCTCAGGAAGTGTTCGTGGCGCAGGGCTACCACGCGGCCGCGATGGACGACATCGCCGAGCGGGCCGGCGTCAGCAAGCCGGTGCTCTACCAGCACTTCCCGGGCAAGCTGGATCTCTACCTCGCCCTGCTGGACCAGCACTGCGAGTCCCTGATCCAGTCCGTCCGCAACGCGCTCGCCTCCACGAACGACAACAAGCAGCGGGTCCGGGCGACCATGGACGCCTATTTCGCGTACGTCGAGGACGACGGCGGCGCCTTCCGGCTGGTCTTCGAGTCGGACCTGACCAACGAGCCCGCCGTGCGCGAGCGCGTGGACAAGGTCACCGGCGAGTGCGCCGAGGCGATCTGCGACGTCATCGCCGAGGACACCGGCCTGTCCCGCGCGGAGTCGATGCTGCTCGCCTCCGGTCTGGGCGGGCTCGCCCAGGTGGTGGCCCGCTCCTGGCTGCACAGCGACCGCAGCGTGCCGCGCGACCAGGCGGTGCAGTTGCTCGCCTCGCTGGCCTGGCGGGGCATCGCCGGCTTCCCGCTGCACGGCAACGAGCAGCACTGAGCGACGAGCGGCGGGCGGCTGTTTGTTCCCGTCGGCTGTTCGCTCGTGGCGTTGCCGCGCGCACCGTGTACGTCCCCTCACCGGGCTAATGTGTGCTGGGTACGGCGCGGAAGATCGCGCACATCACTGACCGTCGGAGGGACAAAGCCGTGGAGGTCAAGATCGGCGTGCAGCACGCGCCCCGCGAGATCGTTCTGGAGAGCGGTCAGAGTGCCGAGGAGGTAGAGCGCGTGGTGTCCGAGGCCCTGGCCGGCAAGTCGGCGCTGCTCAGCCTCGTGGACGAGCACGGCCGCAAGGTGCTGATCCCGGCCGACCGTCTCGCCTACGTCGAGCTGGGCGAACCGGCCCCGCGCAAGGTGGGCTTCGGCGCGCTGTAGCCGAACGGCAGACGGAAGGGCCCGGCGGTCACGTACCGCCGGGCCCTTCCGCACATCCCGCACCGCGAGCACTGCCGCCCGCACCACGAGCACTACGGCCCGCCCATCCCGCACCGCAAGCGCCACCCGCACCACCACCCCCGCACCCCGCCCGCCTCCACAAACGGAGCACAACTCCCCCACAGAGGAGGATTGCATTCCGCAGGTCAGGGGTATGACGGCTACGACCGTTCGGGCAGGCCGGCCGTGTGGGAGGGAACCCGACATGCTGTTGGAAGCGCTCAGCGCCACGATCCTCGGGCTGGTCCTGGCGTGGGCCGCCGCCCGCCGCCTGCCGCACCGTCTGCCGGCCCCCGCCCTCGTCGTGCCGACGGGCGTCGCGGGCGCCCTTTTCGGCGCGTTTCTCACGCACAGCGCGGTGGGCGCCGCGAGTCTGCTCCCCGTCCTGCTGGGCTCGGCCGCCGTCTCCGCCGCCTCGCTGTCGCTCCTGCTGCGCCCGGCGGGAAGACTGCGCGGCCGATCGGCGACCGCCTGACCGGCCGCCGACCACCCCGCGCCGACCCATGACTGATGACCGGCGGGACTGGCGTGACCGGCGTCAGGCCGCCAGCCCCAGCGCCGCCATCCGCTTGGTGTGCGCCTCGGTGATCCGGGAGAACATCCGGCCCACCTCCGCGAGGTCGAACCCGTCCGCGACCCCGCCCACCAGCATCGTCGACAGCGCGTCCCGGTCCGCCACCACCCGCTGGGACTGCGACAGCGCCTCGCCCATCAGCCGCCGCGCCCACAGCGCCAGTCGGCCGCCCACCCGCGGGTCGGCGTCGATCGCCGCACGCACCTTCTCCACGGCGAAACCGGCGTGCCCCGTGTCATCGAGCACCGCCAGCACCAGTTCCCGGGTGTCGGTGTCGAGGCGGGCCGCGACCTCCCGGTAGAAGTCACTGGCGATCGAGTCGCCGACGTACGCCTTGACCAGCCCCTCCAGCCAGTCGGAGGGGGCGGTCTGCTTGTGGAAGCTCTCGTAGGCGGTGACGAACGGAGCCATCGCCTCCGTCGGCTCCTCGCCGATCTCGGAGAGCCGGCCGCGCAACCGCTCGAAGTGGTGGAACTCCGCCGAGGCCATCTTCGCCAGCTCCGCCTTGTCCGACAGCGTCGGCGCCAGCTTGGCGTCGTCCGCGAGCCGCTCGAACGCCGCCAGCTCGCCGTACGCGAGCGCGCCGAGCAGGTCCACGACCGCGGCCCGGTACTGCGGGTCCGCGGCGGCCGCCGACCAGTTGCGGGCGGCGACTGCGATACGTTCGGCGGGGGCGTCCACAGGGGTGTCGGCGGCGGTGCCAGGCGTGTCAGAGCTCGTCATGCAGCGCACAATAGCCCGCCCGTCGACGACCGGAAGGGCCTGGTCAGTCAGTGTGACGACGACTACGTGACCAATTCGGCCATCGCATGTGCGCGAATCCGGGGTATGGTGGTAATGCGCCTGCCGAGTATGTGACGTACGAGTACACGACGTACGGCTTACGTGACGTGTTCGTCGGGCCGACGCATGAGGATGCCCGGTCGGTGGCCCGATCGGCTCCGCCCGACAGCCCTCCCGGCCGTACGCCGATGTGTACGGCAGCCCGGAGGGGGACCCTCAGCGGTTCGAGCGCTAGAGCGTCGGCAGAGGTCCCGTGTCACGGCTCGCCCGTACGGCGGCCGACGTCCCCGGCACGGTCCTGACACGACCCCCGCGCTCGCCTCGCACCGCGCACACAGAAGAGGCAGCACCCTGACTACGACGTTTCGTTCCCTCGGAATCCTTCCCGAGACCGCCGAGGCCCTTGAGGCCGTCGGCATCATCACTCCGTTCCCCATCCAGGAGCTGACGCTCCCCGTGGCCCTCTCGGGCACGGACGTCATCGGCCAGGCCAAGACCGGCACCGGCAAGACGCTGGGCTTCGGCCTCCCGCTCCTGGAGCGGGTCACCGTCCCGGCCGACGTGGAGGCCGGCCGCGCCGCTCCCGAGGCCCTCACCGACACCCCGCAGGCCCTCGTCGTCGTCCCGACGCGCGAGCTGTGCCAGCAGGTCACCAACGACCTCCTGACCGCCGGCAAGGTGCGCAACGTGCGCGTCACCGCGATCTACGGCGGCCGCGCCTACGAGCCCCAGGTCGAGGCCCTCAAGAAGGGCGTCGACGTGATCGTCGGCACCCCGGGCCGCCTCCTCGACCTCGCGGGCCAGAAGAAGCTGAGCCTGAGGCACGTCAAGTGCCTGGTCCTGGACGAGGCCGACGAGATGCTCGACCTGGGCTTCCTGCCCGACGTCGAGAAGATCATCAACCTGCTGCCGGCCAAGCGGCAGACGATGCTGTTCTCGGCCACCATGCCGGGCGCGGTCATCGGACTGGCCCGCCGCTACATGTCGCAGCCCACGCACATCCGCGCCACCTCGCCGGACGACGAGGGCCAGACGGTGGCCAACACCAAGCAGTTCATCTACCGCGCGCACAACATGGACAAGCCGGAGATGGTCGCGCGCATACTGCAGGCCGAGGGCCGTGGACTGGTCATGGTCTTCTGCCGCACCAAGCGCACCGCGGCCGACCTGGCCGACCAGCTCCAGCAGCGCGGCTTCGCCTCCGGCGCGGTCCACGGCGACCTGGGCCAGGGCGCCCGCGAGCAGGCGCTGCGCGCCTTCCGCAACGGCAAGGTGGACGTGCTCGTCTGCACCGACGTCGCCGCCCGCGGCATCGACGTCGAGGGCGTCACGCACGTCATCAACTACCAGTCGCCGGAAGAGGAGAAGACGTACCTGCACCGCATCGGCCGCACCGGCCGCGCGGGCGCCAAGGGTACGGCGATCACCCTGGTCGACTGGGACGACATCCCCCGCTGGCAGCTGATCAACAAGGCGCTGGACCTGGGCTTCAACGACCCGCCGGAGACGTACTCCACCTCCCCGCACCTCTACGCCGACCTCGGCATCCCCGAGGGCACCAAGGGCGTCCTGCCGCGCGCGGCCCGTACCCGCGCCGGTCTGGCCGCCGAGGAGCTGGAGGACCTGGGCGAGCCCGGCGGCCGGGGCGGCCGGGACCGGGGTCGCGGCGGCCGGGGCGGCCGGGACGAGTCCCGGTCCGGCGGCCGGGACCGCGCGGCCGACCGCGAGAGCTCGTCGGCGCGTACGCCGCGCCGTCGGCGCCGTACCCGCAGCGGTACGCCGCTGGACCCGGCGGCCCCAGGGACCGAGGCGGCCGCGGCCGTGCCCGGCGGCGACGCGCCGGAGGACGGCGACACCGCCCCGCGCACCCTGCGCCGGCGCCGCCGCACCCGCAACGGGGCGCAGTCCCGCCAGCCGCAGCCCACGACCACGTCCGGCTCCGCCGGCGCGGAGGGCACGGCCACGGCGGTGAGCGCCTCCGAGGCCGCTACGGCGGTGCAGGCACCGGCGGTCATCGAGACGCCGGCCGTCGTCGAGGCACCGGCGGTCACCGAGGCTCCGGAAGCCCCGGAGAAGCCGCGCCGCCGGCGCACCCGCAAGTCGGCCGAGACCGCTCCCGTGACCGCCGAGGCTCCGGTGATCACCGAGACGCCCTCGGTCGTCGAGACCGCGTCCGTCGTCGAAACCGCGCCGGTCACCGCGACCGCCCCGGCCGAGGAGGCCCCGGCCGTCAAGCCGCGCCGCCGTACCCGTAAGGCCGCGGCTGCCGCCGAGACGGCCGTCGACACCGCCGAAGGCACGGCGACCGAAGGCACCACGACCGAAGGCACGGCGCCCGAGGCCGAGACCCAGCCGAAGGCGCGCCGCACCCGCAAGACCGCGGCGAAGGCCACCACCACGGCCGTCCCCGCGCCGACCACGGACGACGCGGAGCCCGAGGCCAAGCCGAAGACCCGCCGCACGCGGAAGGCCGCGACGGCCGCCGAAACAGCGACCGACACCGCCGAAGGCACCGAAACCAAGCCCAAGGCCCGCCGCACCCGCAAGACCACGGCAGCCACCACGGCACCGGCGCCGGCCACGGCCACCGAACCCACCGCCGACATCCCGGCCCAGACCTCCACCGAACCCGAACCCGGACCCGAGGCCGCAGCCGAGACCAGGCCCCGCCGCACCCGCAAGACCACGGCGAAGGCCACCACGGCGGAGACGGCGGTCGACACCGCCGAGGGCACGACGGTGACGGAGACCAAGCCGCGCCGCACCCGCAAGACCGCGGCCGCCAAGACCGTACCGGCGCCCAGCACGGAGGACGCGGAGCCCGAGGCCAAGCCGAAGACCCGTCGCACCCGCAAGGCGACGACGGCCGCCGAAGCCACCGCCGACATCCCGGCCCAGACCTCCACCGAAGCCGGACCCGAAGCCGGACCCGAGGCCGCAGCCGAGACCAAGCCCCGCCGCACCCGCAAGACCGCGGCGAAGGCCACCACCACGGCCGAGGACGCGGCGGCCAAGCCCAAGGTCCGCCGCACCCGCAAGGCCACGGCGGCCCCGCAGCCCGCGGAGTCCCCGGAGAGCTGATCCGCACGCCTCGTCGGCCCGGTCCCGCCCCCC
>NZ_JBQOUX010000184.1:0-8856 GCF_052216785.1 Streptomyces sp. JW3
TGGGTCGGCGGCCGCTACTCCTTCGACTCGGCGATCGGCCTGTCCCTGATGATCGCCATCGGCCCGGACCGGTTCCGGGAGCTGCTCGACGGCTTCCGGATCGTCGACGACCACTTCCGCACCGCCCCCGCCGAGGCCAACGCCCCGCTGATCCTCGGCCTGCTGGGCGTCTGGTACGGCAACTTCATGGACGCCCAGTCGCACGCGGTGCTGCCGTACAGCCACTACCTGGCCAAGTTCACCGCCTACCTCCAGCAGCTGGACATGGAGTCCAACGGCAAGTCGGTCACCCGGGACGGGCGGCGGGTCAAGTGGCAGACCGGGCCGGTGGTGTGGGGCACGCCCGGCACCAACGGGCAGCACGCCTACTACCAGCTGATCCACCAGGGCACCAAGCTGATCCCGGCGGACTTCATCGGCTTCGCCCGCCCGGTCGGCGAGCTGGACGACCGGCTGAAGGCCCAGCACGACCTGCTGATGGCCAACTTCTTCGCCCAGACCCAGGCGCTCGCCTTCGGCAAGACTCCGGAGGAAGTACGCGCCGAGGGGGTCCCGGAGGAGCTGGTCGCGCACAAGACGTTCCAGGGCAACCACCCCACCACCACCGTCCTGGCCACCGAGCTGACCCCGTCGGTGCTCGGCCAGCTGATCGCGCTGTACGAGCACAAGGTGTTCGTGCAGGGCGCGGTGTGGCACATCGACTCCTTCGACCAGTGGGGCGTCGAACTCGGCAAGGTCCTCGCCAAGCGCGTCGAACCCGCCCTCAGCGAGGGCGCCCACGTCCCCGGCCTCGATCCCTCCACGGCCGCGCTGGTGGCCGCCTACCGCGAACTGAAGGAAGTGCACTGACATGCAGATCGGTCTCATCGGGCTCGGCAAGATGGGCGGCAACATGCGCGACCGCCTGCGCAACGCCGGCCACGACGTCGTCGGCTACGACACCAACCTCGAGCTCTCCGACGTCGACAGCCTGGTCGACCTCGCGGACCGCCTCGACGGACCCCGCGCGGTGTGGGTGATGGTCCCGGCCGGCGGCCCCACCCAGGCCGTCATCGACCAGCTCGGCTCCGTCCTCAAGCCCCGCGACATCGTCGTGGACGGCGGCAACTCCCGCTGGACGGACGACGAGAAGCACGCCGAGGAGCTGGCCAAGCGCGGCATCGGCTTCGTCGACGCCGGGGTCTCCGGCGGGGTGTGGGGCCTGAAGAACGGCTACGCGCTGATGGTGGGCGGCGAGAAGGAGTACGTCGACCGGCTCCAGCCGATCTTCGACGCGCTCAAGCCGGAGGGCCCCTACGGGTACGTGCACGCCGGCAAGGTAGGCGCCGGGCACTTCGCCAAGATGGTCCACAACGGCATCGAGTACGCCATGATGCAGGCGTACGCCGAGGGCTGGGAGCTCCTTGAGAAGGTCGACTCGGTGGACAACGTCCGCGAGGTCTTCCGGTCCTGGCAGGAGGGCACGGTCATCCGGTCCTGGCTGCTCGACCTCGCCGTCAACGCCCTGGACGACGACCCGCACCTGGAGCGGCTGCGCGGCCGGGCCGCCGACTCCGGCGAGGGCCGCTGGACCGTGGAGGCGGCCATCGACAACGCGGTGCCGCTGCCCGCGATCACCGCGTCGCTGTTCGCCCGGTTCTCCTCCCGGCAGGACGACTCCCCGCAGATGAAGATGATCGCCGCGCTGCGCAACCAGTTCGGCGGCCACGCCGTCGAGTCCTCGAAGTAGTCCGCGGTGGGAGATCTGCTGCTGGTCCGCCACGGCGAGACCGAGTGGAGCCGCTCCGGGCAGCACACCAGCCACACCGACCTGCCCCTCACCAGCCGAGGTGAGGAGCAGGCCAAGTCGCTGGCGCCGCTGCTGTCCGGGCGGCCCTTCGCCCGGGTGCTCACCAGCCCGCTGGGCCGGGCCGTGCGCACCGCCGAACTGGCGGGCCTGGTCGGCGCGGAGCCCGACGCCGACCTGCACGAGTGGGACTACGGCGGCTACGAGGGCGTCACCAGCGTCGACATCCACCGGGCCCGGCCCGGCTGGGACCTGTGGACGGACGGGGCGCCGCCCGGGGACGAGAGCCCCGGCGAGTCGCCCGAGCAGGTCGGCCGGCGCGCCGACCGGCTGCTGGCCCGCATCGAGCCGGCGCTCGCCGCCGGCGATGTGATCCTGGTGGCGCACGGCCACTTCCTGCGGGTGGTGACCGCCCGCCGGCTCGGGCTGCCGCCCGCCGAGGGCCGGCTGTTCCAGCTGGCGACCG
The DNA here is from genome assembly GCF_052216785.1 of Streptomyces sp. JW3. Lineage (NCBI taxonomy): Bacteria > Bacillati > Actinomycetota > Actinomycetes > Kitasatosporales > Streptomycetaceae > Streptomyces > Streptomyces sp. JW3. The sequence goes on from NZ_JBQOUX010000184.1 coordinate 2,253, forward strand.
GCACCCTGAGCCGGCTCTCCACCGAGCACGACCGCCCGGTGATCACGGAGTGGAACGCCCGGCCGTGAACCTCCCGCTGCCGGGGGCTGGTTGACAGCCCCCGGCAGCGGCGTCAGAGTCCGGGCTGATGGAGATCAACGAGCTGACGCCGGCCGAGGCGCGCGTGTGGCGGGCGTTCGCCCGGGGCGAGTACGTCGACTTCCGCGCCGCGCCCGACGACGACCCCGCCGACGGGGCGTCCTGGGGACCCGAGCGCACCGTACGCGCCGCCGTACTGCGCGCCCTGCTGCTCGACGGCCCCCGGGACAGCGGTGGGATACCGCTGCTCGACCTCGCCGGTGCCCGGATCACCGGCGCCCTCGCGCTCCAGTACGCGACCGTCGAGCACCCGGTGCGGCTGCGGCACTGCCACTTCGAGGAGACCCCCCGGTGCTACGCCGCCCGGCTGCGTGAACTGAACCTCAGCGAGTCCGTGCTGCCCGGCCTGGTCTCGCACGCCGTGCGGGTGGACGGCATGCTGCGGATGACCCGGGCCCGGTGCGGCGGCACGGTACGGCTGGACGGGGCGGAGATCGGCCGGAGCCTGTACCTGGAGGGCGTGGAGATCGACGCGCCGGACGCCGAGGGGCCGGTGCTCCAGCTGAACCAGACGGTGGTCGGCGCGGACCTGTGGGCGCCGGGGCTGCGGACGCGGGGATCGGTGCGGCTCACCGGGGCGTCCGTCACCGGCACGGTCAACCTCAAGGACGCCGAACTGACGGCGCCCGACGGCACCGTCCTGGACGCGCAGCACCTCGTCGTCGGATCGAGCGTGACGGCCACCTGCCTGACCGCCCGGGGCACCCTCGACTTCCGGGGCGCCCGGGTCCCCGGCACCCTCGAACTGGCCCACGCCCGGCTGTCCCGGCCCGGCGGCACCGCGCTGCGGGCCACCAGCTGTGTCATCGGGGAGTTGTGGCTGTTCGGCGGCGGCCGGATCGAGGGCGCGCTGCGGCTGCGCCGGGCCCGGCTGGACAGCCTCAGCCTCGATCCCGCGATGGTGCCGGACGAGGTGTACCTGAACGACCTCACCTACACGGCGCTGGTCCCGCACCACCCGGCCGCGCTGCGGCTGGCGATGCTGGCACGCGACGGCGACGGCTATGTCCCCCACTCCTACGAGCAGTTGACCGCCGCCTACCGCCGGATCGGTGACGACGACGCGGCCCGGCTGGTGCAACTGGCCAAGCTGCGCCGGCACCGCCGCACCCTGCGCTGGTACGCCCGCCTGTGGGGCCATCTCCAGGACCTCGCCGTCGGCTACGGTTTCCGCCCGCTGCGGGCCGGCGCCTGGCTGCTGTCGCTGCTCGCGGCCGGCTCGGTCGCCTACGGGCTGCATCAGCCCCGGGCGCTGAAACCGGCCGAGTCCCCGGAGTTCAGCCCGGTCTTCTACACCCTCGACCTGCTGCTGCCGATCATCTCCTTCGGCCAGGAGACGGCGTTCGCCCCCGCCGGCCCGTACCAGTGGCTCGGCTACGCCCTCGTCCTGATGGGCTGGATTCTCGCCTCGACGGTGATCGCGGGGGTGACCCGCGCCGTCAGCCGCCAGTGAGCCCCCGGGCGGCGTGCTGGGCGGCCAGCCGGACGGCGGCGTTCGGGGCGCCGTAGCCGCGGTAGCCGGCGTCGCGCTGGAGGAGTTCGAAGAAGACCCGGCCCACCGTCCGGGTGTAGCAGTGCCGGAAGACGCCGTGCGCGTCGCGGTCGTAGAGGATGCCGAGTTCGCGGTACGTCTCCAGCTCGCCGGCGGCGAACTCGAAGCGGGCGGCGAGGTCGTCGTAGTAGTTGGCCGGGATGGGCAGCAGTCGGCCGCCGGCCGCGCGGAAGCGGCGGGCCGCCGCCACCACGTCGTCGGTGCCGAGCGCGATGTGCTGGGCGTGCACGGTGTCGTCGGTGGGCCCGGCGCCCACGCTCAGCACGATGCGGACGGCGCCGTCGTCACTGGTGACGGCGCGGCTGCGGAGCAGCCCGTAGGGGTCGGCGACGTCCACGCTCTGCTGCGGGCTGAGCCCGAGGACGCTGCGGTGGAAGAGGGCCGCCTCGTCGAAGTGGTGCCAGGGCTGGGTGAGGGCGAGGTGGTCGATGCGGCACACCTCGGGGGTTGTTGGCGCGGGGGTGTCGGCGGCGAAGTCGGCGCGCCAGTCGGGGCCGTCCGCGCCGGGGGCGGCGCAGAAGAAGAGTTCCGTGCCGTCGGGGGCGGCGACCGCGTCGAGCGGCGCGTCCTCGGGGGCCCGGCGGCGCGGCAGTACCGGCGCCAGCAGCGCCTCCGCGCGCCGGGCGGCGCCCGCCGGGTCCGGGGAGGTCAGGCCGACGGCGGCGAGCCGGGTGCCGTCGCGGCGTTCGGCCGGGCCGGTGTTGACCAGCACCCGGGCCGCGCCCTGCTGCCACAGGTCGACGGGTTTGCCGCGGTGCCGGGCGACCCGGGTGAAGCCGAGGGCGCCGAGCAGCGCGGTGACCGGCTGGGCGTCCGGGGTGACCAGTTCGGCGAAGGCGACGCCGGTGGGGACGACCGGTGGGGGCGGGGCGGCGGTGCCGACCTCTTCCTGGAGCAGCCGCAGGGAGCGCTGGGCGTCGACGGCGGTCGGGCCGGCCTCGGACTGCCGGAAGACGTCGTTGAACACCTCCAGGGAGAGCGGCCCCGCGTAGCCGGTGCGCAGCACGTGCCGGACCAGTTGGGCGATGTCGAAGCCGCCCTGGCCGGGGAAGCAGCGGTAGTGGCGGCTCCACTGGAGGACGTCCATGGCGAGCCGGGGCGCGTCGGCGAGCTGGAGGAAGAAGATCTTCTCGCCGGGGATGTCCTCGATGCCCTTCGGATCGCTGCCCCGGGACAGGATGTGGAAGCTGTCCAGACAGGTGCCGAGCGCGGGGTGGCCGGCCGCCGCGACGACCCGCCAGGCGTGGTCGTAGGTGCTGATGTGCCGACCCCAGGCGAGCGCCTCGTAGGCGACGCGGAGGCCGTGCTCCTGGGCCAGATGGGCCAGCCGGGCGAGCTGTTCGGCGGCGAGCGCGTCGTCGTCGATGGCGTCCGGGGCCACGCTGGAGCAGACCAGGACGGTGTCGGCGCCGAGCCGGCGCAGCAGCTCGAACTTGTGCCGGGCCCGCCGCAGGCTCCGGGCGAACTCCTCCTCGGGCAGTGCCTCGATGTCCCGCATCGGCTGGTAGAGGTCGACGGTGAGGCCGAGGTCGGCGCAGCGGGCGCGGATCTCCTCGGGGGTGAGCGGGCTGGCCAGCAGGTCGTTCTCGAAGATCTCCACGCCGTCGAACCCGGCCAGCGAGGCGGCGGTCAGCTTCTCGGTGAGGGAGCCGCTGAGGGAGACGGTGGCGATGGACGTACGCACGTCGGTACCTCGTTCCGGGTCGGGTCAGCGGGGCGCGGTGACGGCGCCGGACAGGTCGTGGAAGTCGGTGAGCATGGCGGTGGCGTCGGGTTCCCGCCCGGTGAACAGGCGGAAGGCGTCCACGGCCTGGAAGACGGCCATGCCGCCGCCGTCCAGGGTGGCGCAGCCGAGCGCGCGGGCGGTGCGCAGCAGCTCGGTCTCCAGCGGGCGGTAGACCACCTCGGCGACCCACAGGCCGGCGTGCAGCAGCGCGGCGGGCAGCGGCAGGCCGGGGTGGGCGGCCATGCCGGTGGGGGTGGCGTGCACGATGCCGTCGGCGTCCGCCAGCAGGCGGGGCAGCCGGTCGGGGGCGGCGGCGTCGGCCCGGTCCGGGCCGAAGTGCCGGTTCAGGGAGTCGGCGAGGGCGGCGGCCCGCTCGGGCAGCGGGTCCACCACGGTGACCTGGCCCGCGCCCAGGGTGAGCGTGGCGTGCGCGACGGCGGCGCCCGCCCCGCCCGCGCCGAGCTGCACGATCCGCTCCAGTGGTACGTCGGGCAGGCCCCGGGCGAAGGAGGCGGCGAAGCCGGTCACGTCGGTGTTGTGGCCGACCGCCCGGCCGTCGTCCTCGAAGACCACGGTGTTGACCGCGCCGAGCGCCTCGGCCTGTGCGGAGAGCGCGTCGAGGTGCTCGATGACCAGCTGTTTGCAGGGGTGGGTGATGTTCAGTCCGTCGAAGCCGAGGTCGCGGGCGGCGCGCAACAGGTCGCCCACCGCCTCGGGCGGGGTGCCGAGGACGTCGAGGTCGAGCAGCCGGTACAGGTAGCGCAGGCCCTGCCGGTCGGCCTCCCGCTCGTGCAGGGCCGGACTGAGCGACGGGCCGATGCCGGAACCGATCAGTCCGACGAGATACGAGTCCTTGGCCACCGGGACCTCCTGAGCGGCTGACGCCTGAGAGCTAATGTACGAACCAGTACGTTAGTCATAGCAGCAGGGCGCCGGTCGGGGGAAGCCCCGACCTTCTACAATCTCCGCACGCACCCTCCCGGCCGAAGGAACCCGATGACCAGCGTCGACGAACCGGCACGATCCAACGGGCGCATCCGCGACGCCGCCCGCACCCGCGCCGAGATCCTCGACGTCGCCACCCGCGAGTTCGCCCGCGCCGGGTACGACGGCGCCCGGGTCGACGAGATCGCCGCCCGCACCCGCACCACCAAGCGGATGATCTACTACTACTTCGGCGGCAAGGAACAGCTGTTCACGGCCGTGCTGGAGCGGGCGTACGGCGTGATCCGGGAGGCCGAGCAGCAGCTCGACGTGGAGCACCTGGACCCGGTCGCGGCGATCCGCCGGCTGGCCGAGGTCACCTTCGACCACCACGAGCGGCACCCGGACTTCATCCGCCTGGTCAGCATCGAGAACATCCACGGCGCCGAGCACATCGCGGCCTCCGAGCGGCTGGGCAGGATCGGTTCGCCGGCGCTGGACGTGATCCGCCGCATCCTGGCGACCGGCCAGGAGTCGGGGCTGTTCACGGCGGACGTGGACGCGGTCGACCTGCACGCGATGATCAGCTCGTTCTGCTTCTTCCGGGTCGCCAACCGGGCCACCTTCGGCGCGCTGTTCGGCCGTGACCTGGTCGCGCCCGAGCAGCGGGCGCACTACCGGGCCATGCTCGGCGACATGGTGATCGCGTACCTGACGGCGGAGCGGGCGGCGGACTGACCCGCCCCTCGGTACGCCCCTCGATACACCTCTTGACACCCGGGGCACGTGGGCGCAACATCCCAACCCAACCCCTGCTAACTATCCAGTGGGTTAATTAGGCGACGAAGCCGAAGGAGCCGCCGTGTCCGTCCCCGCCCCCGTCCCCGAGGCCCCGCCGGGGCAGCCGAAGAAGGCCGCGACCGCCGCCTGGATCGGCAGTGCCCTGGAGTACTACGACTTCTTCATCTACGGCAGTGCCGCCGCGCTGATCTTCCCGGAGATCTTCTTCGACGAGTCGGATCCGGCGACGGCCACCCTGCTCTCGCTGGCCACCTTCGGTGTCGCGTACGCGGCCCGTCCGGTCGGCGCGTTCTTCCTCGGGCACGTCGGTGACCGGATGGGCCGCAAGAAGATCATGGTGTTCACGCTGCTGCTGATGGGGCTGTCGACCTTCCTCATCGGCTGTCTGCCCACCCGGGACCAGGTCGGCACGCTGGCGCCGGTGCTGCTGGTGCTGTGCCGGGTCCTCCAGGGCATCTCGGCCGCCGGTGAGCAGGCCAGTGCCAATTCGATGACGCTGGAACACGCGCCCGCGGGCCGGCGCGGCTTCTTCACCAGTTTCACGCTGAGCGGCACGCAGGGCGGTCAGCTCCTCGCCACCCTGGTCTTCATCCCGGTCGCCGCGCTGCCCGAGGAGCAGTTGCTGTCCTGGGGCTGGCGGGTGCCGTTCTGGCTGAGCGTCGCGGTCGCGGTGGTCGGCTACTTCATCCGGCGCAACCTGGACGAGACCCCGGCCTTCGAGCAGCAGGCCGCCACCGAGGGCGTGGTCAAGCTGCCGCTGGTGGTGCTGATGCGCGAGCACTGGGCGGATGTGCTGCGGGTGGTCGGCGGCGCGCTGATCGCCTCGGTCAGCACCATCTTCACGGTGTGGGCGCTGGCGTACGCCACCAGTGACTCGGTCGGCATGTCCCGGACCGCCATGCTGTGGGTGGGCGCGCTGGCCAACGTGGTGGCGCTGGCCGCGATCCCACTGTGGGCGACGCTGTCCGACCGGATCGGCCGGCGGCCGGTGTACCTGATCGGCGCGGCGGGCAGCGCGGTGACGATGTGCCTGTACCTGTGGGCGATCTCGACGGGTTCCTACGCGCTGACGTTCCTGACCGGCATCGTCTGCTTCGGCGTCGTCTACAGCGCCGCGAACGGCGTGTGGCCGGCCTTCTACGGCGAGATGTTCACGACCCGGGTGCGGCTGTCCGGGGTGGCGATCGGTACCCAGATCGGGTTCGCGGTGGCCGGTTTCGCGGTGACGTTCGCCGCGCGGATCGCCGGTCCGGACGGGGACGACTGGTCGGCGGTCGCCCTGTTCACGGCGGCGCTGTGCGTGCCGCCGGTGATCGCGGCGCTCACCGCCCGGGAGACCCACCGGGTCCCGACCGAACGGCTCGGCGAACGGAGCCCCGAGGAGCCGGCCCGGCCGGCGAAGGTGACGGCCTGACCGGTCCGCCGCGTCCTCGGCGGGGGGGGGGGGGGGGGGGGGGGGGGGG